>NZ_JBFNXQ010000003.1:0-126885 GCF_041018925.1 Geodermatophilus maliterrae | reverse complement strand
CCCGCTGGGGGTCGGCGAGAAGATCCGCAACGCCCTTCGGCAGGCGGGCGACAGCCCCCTGACTTGGTCGCGACGTCCCGCACGATGCGTGTTTCCCGCGACGTCACGCAGGGGTGCCGAGCGGCGGGTGCTCCAGCACGCGTGGCTTGTACTCGAGCAGCTGGATGCGGCCGTCGAAGGTGCGGTGCTCGATCATCTCGAGGGCGACGTCCGGGTAGCCGTCGTAGATGCGTTCTTCGCCCGTGGCGCCGGTGATCACCGGGAACAGCCCGACCCGGAAGCGGTCGACGAGTCCGGCTCGCAGCAGGGACCGGCACAGGCTGAGGCTGCCGATCGTGCTGAGGAGCCCCGAGCCGTTCTCCTTCATGGCGCGGACCGCCTCGACGGCGTCGTCGCGGACGAGCGTGGAGTTCGCCCACGTCAGTGGCTCCTCGAGCGAGGAGGAGAACACCACCTTGGACGCTCGCGTGAGCTCGTCGACGGACGCCTCTTCTTCGGGCCTGAACTCGTTCTGGCCCTTCGGCACCTCGCCGGCGGCGAAGCCCGACATCAGGCGGTAGGTGTTCGCTCCCATCAGGTAGGTGGCCTCGGGCTGCTCGCCGAGCCATGCGAGGTACTCCGGGCCCTCGAGGCCCCAGAACCCGGGCCATCCCTCTCCCGATGCGTAGCCGTCGAGGGAGGTGATGAAGTCGACGAGAAGCTCCGACATGGCCGGGTCCTTTCCTCGGGTGTCACAGCTTTGACCGGCCGGCAGCTACGAACTCATCGGCCGTTCAGTGGCTGACGAGGAACCCATGACGCCTGCAGCCGATCGTCCCTGCTCTCCCGCGCCCAGCGCGCTGCGCTGAGCTGACCGATGCCCACCGGCCCACCCGACCCGTCGCCGCCCGTCGAGGCCGACCTCGGGCCCAGCCACGACACGATCACCGCCGGACTACTCGACCTGACCTGGCAGTTCCTCACCCACGCCGCCCCTGCAGTCCGCGCTGAACTCGGCCAGTTCCTCGCCGACCCCGCTGCTAGAGGCTCGCGGGCTCGTCAAGTCCTTCGGCGCCAACCGCGTTCTGCGCGGCGTCGACGTGGCGGTGCCCGCAGGGTCGGTCACGTGCCTCATCGGGCCGTCCGGATCGGGCAAGACGACGGTGCTGCGCAGTCTCAACGGGCTGGAGACACCGGAGGCCGGCACGGTGCGGATCGGGGACGTCGAGCTCGACTGGGCGACCCGGCCCCAGGCCCGCGCGGTTTCCCGGCTGCGAGGCCAGAGCGGAATGGTCTTCCAGGCTCACAACCTGTTCCCACACCTCACCGTGCTGGACAACGTGACCTCCGGGCCGGTGTTCGCACAGGGCCGGCCGCGCGCGGAGGCGCAGGAGGAGGCTCGGGTCCTGCTGGCCCGCGTGGGTCCGGCCGACAAGGCGGACGCCTACCCGGTGCAGCTCTCGGGTGGGCAGCAGCAGCGCGTCGGCATCGCCCGCGCGCTGGCGACCCGGCCGGAGGGGGTGCTGTTCGACGAGCCGACCAGTGCCCTGGACCCCGAGCTGGTCGGCGAGGTGCTGCAGGTGATGCAGTCGCTGGCCGCCGAGGGCTGGACGATGGTCGTGGTGACCCACGAGATGCGGTTCGCCCGGCAGGTGGCCGACCAGGTGCTCTTCCTCGACGGCGGCGTGGTGGTGGAACAGGGCCCGCCCGCGGAGCTGCTCGTCGAACCGCGCGAGCCCCGCACCCGGCAGTTCCTCCAGCGCCTGCTCGACCCCCTCTAGGCCGGCGGGATGCGCGGTGGTTTCGCCCACGTCATCCCGGGAGAACTCAGACCACGCCTCGTTCTTGCATCCGCCGCCTCGGGGCGGTGAAGCTCGAGGGACGTCGTGGTGCTGGATACGCCGACTCAGCACCCATTACCCGGTCAGCCGTAGACGTCGGCGCGGTGCGAGATGCGCACGACTCCGACGAGGACCTCGTCGTCGTGGATGGAGTAGATCACGCGGTACTGGCCTCTCCGCGCGGACCAGTAGCCCTCGAGCTCGAAGCGCAACGGCTTGCCGACGCGGTACGGGTCCGTGGCGAGCGGCCCGTACAGGAAGTCGACGACCGCCACGGCCACCGGCTCGGGCAGGTCCCGCTCGATGGCCCGCTTGGCCGCTGCCGAGAGGACGACGGTGTAGGTGTGCGGACCAGTCACCGGCGGCGGGCGGCGAGGGCGGCGCGCACGTCGGCTTCGTCGAAGACCTTGCCGGCGGCCATCTCCTCCTCGGCCCGCCTGATCTCCGTGCCGGCTCGGGGATCGGACAGGAGCTCCAGGGTCTCCATCAGGGACTCGTAGTCCTCGACGGCGAGGATGACGGCCACCGGGCTGCCGTTCTTCGTGACGGTGACGCGCTCGTGCGTGCCGGCGACTTCGTCGATCACCCGACTGAAGTGCGCCTTGACCATCGCCAGAGACTGAACCGACATGACCTCAATTCTGGTCAATGAGCCAGTCTCGGTCAAGAGGTCGGCAGGAGACCTCGAGGCGACTCTGCGCGGATGAGACCTCGCAGCAGATGGATCGACGACCGTCGTGGTCCAGTCACCGGCTGGGACGTGGAAACCCGGCCGGCGCTGCGGCCACGCGGTGCATCATCGGCCACCTTCCTGGGTTCCGGTGTGTCGCCATGCTGGGGCTGGCAGCGCCGGCGGGCGGAGGTAGCGCAAGCTACTGCTCGCCATCCCCATACCGTTGCTCCCCGGGTCGGGGTGGGATACCGGCCCGCGGCCGGAGTGAACCCAGCCATATGGCCGTCACCGCCATGGCCGTCGGTGACGTCGGCTTGGCCTTGTCCGGGCGCGCCGCAGGGGGCGGGAGCGGGCTCCGGATGGGGCATGTCGACGACGGCGAGGACATCGGGGCTGCCGAAGCGGGTGATGCCCACGGCTCCCATGGCGGTGACGCCCGGGCCCAGTGCTGGCAGTGTCGTCGGGCCGGCCGCGATGCGGGGGTGCTCCCGGTCAGATCGACGGATCGTCAGCCAGGCAGGGAAGCGTCGGTGCAGCGAAGAGTCAGAGCCACCGGGGTGACCCCGATGGCTCTGATCCTGAGTGTCAGGCGGCCGTCACTGTCGGACGCGTTCCGGTACCTGCGGGTCGGTTGCTGCACGGTGCCGTAGCGCATCTCCTGAGTTCGGACGAGTGCTCCACAGCGCCCAAGCGATGAAGAGCACCTGGAACGGCAGGCGCAGCCATGCGTAGACGCCGTCCGGTTGGCCGTCCACGTCGACGCCGGCTACGGCGACGTAGACGTTGGCAGGGAACACCGCGACGAGGTAGGCGGCCAGCGCGATCCCGGCACGCCACCTCCACGGCTGCGGAAGCAGCAGAGCCAGTCCCAGGACGACTTCGGCGATGCCGGTGACGAAGATCAGGAGCTCGGCAGCGGGCACCCAGGCCGGCAGGTGCTGGAGGAACGGCAGGGGCCGGACGAGGTGGCTGATCCCGGCGACGACCATGGCGATGGCCATCCCGATCCGCGCGGCCTGTCTGAGCGACACAGTGCGCCGGGCCGCCTGCGCAGCAAGGGCGATCAGCGTGCCGATCGCCAGGACGACGAGAAAGATCATCTCGGTCTCCTTCGTGGTGGGGAGGACCGGCCCTGTTGACCGAGTCCGGAGGGGAGATCCCGCGGTCGTCGTGCACCGGCGACCGGATCGGGAGGTGAGGGCCACCGCGGCCGGTCGCCCGGCGGTGGCAGATCGACGCCGGTGGTCACGGCGTGCGGGGCGTCGAGGCGGCCGGCCCCATCAGGCGGGCGACCGCGTCGTCCCAGGAGACCGGGAGCGCGGTGCCGGGAGCCGTCCAGGTGATGAAGCGCGTCGGATACATGTGCGGGCGGAGCTCGGCCATCACCGCCACGTGCGGCATCTCCCGCACGAAGGCGGCCAGGGCGTCGTCGTCGCTCCAGGCCGACAGCGTCCAGAACGTCTTCGCGAGCGGTTGCGCCCGCAGGCTGTAGCCGACCAGGCCGTCCGTCCGCTCCAGTTGCCGGACGACGGAAACGGTCAGGCCCATGAACCAGGGAACTCTGGACATCGACCGCAGGGGCAGTCGGCTCGCCATGACGAGGTACTCGGCGTCCGGCGCCGGGGTGAGCACCTTCCGCCACGGAATGGTGGGCATGTCGGGCCTCCGTCTGTCGCTCAGGTGGATCAACCGGCTAACTCGACGCTAGGCCGCGGCCGGCGCCCGACGTACCGGTGAAAATGCCGGGATCCGAGGTGGGCGGCTCAGGCGAACCGCTGGGCGGCGAGCTCTGATCGAGAGCTGATCCCCAGCTTGTTGAAGACGTTGCGCAGGTGGAAATCGACGGTCCGGGGGCTGAGGAACAGTTGCTCGGCCACCGCACGAGTCGGCAGCCCGCTCGCCACGAAGCGGGCAACTTGTACTTCCTGGGGCGTGAGCCGGAGACGGGCCGACGGGTCACGCCGCTGCAGGGTCTGCCCGCATGCGCGGAGTTCGGAACGCGTGCGCTCGGCCCAGGCCGTCGCGTCCAGACCGTCGAAGAGATCCAGGGCGGTCCCCAGGAGCGGGCGCGCATCGACCCGACGTCGGGACCGGCGCAGGGCCTCGCCGTAGGCAAGGGCGGCCCGTGCCCGCTCGAACGGGCGACGCGCCTGCTCCTGGTGTCGCAGCGCCTCCGCGAAGTGATCCCAGGCCACGGGGCCCTCGGAGAGCAGGGCGCGGCAGTGCGCAGCGGTCGCCAGAGCCCACGGAGCTCCGGTCGCGGTGGCGAGGACCTCCACGCCCTGGAGCCAGTGCTGGGCCCGCTGCCGGTGTCCGGACTGCACGGCGGCCTCGACCCGGTCGAGCGCGGCCATGGCCGTGACCACCGGATGATCCAGGTCCTCCAGCAGGAGGAACGCGGATGCCGGCCGACCGCAGATCAGCATGTCCGTCGCCCGAGCCCAGCGGAGAATCTCCAGGATCGGTGCGCGGAAGACCCCGAGGGCGTAGGTCTGGGCCAGCGACTCGCACCGATGGGCGAAGTCGCCGGCTTCCCCGCGCGCTCCGCGAAGCGAGGCCAGCAGGGTGAGCCAGGCGAGGGGCAGAGCGGACAGCTCGGGCTGGCCGGTCCCTCGGGCGAGCTGCACGGCCTCGGCCGCCCCGGCAGCCGCAGCGGTCCATCGCCCCTGCAGCAGCTGCGCCTGCACCAGCCGCGGCAGAGCGAACAGCAGTTCAGCGGCCTTGCCGGTGGCACGGGACCGCGCCACCGCGTCGGCACTCAACCGCAGGGCGGCGTCGTCGTCTCCCACGTAGAAGGCGTGTTGAGCGGCGGCCACCAGCATGTCCGCGTCCGCACGCTCCTCCGCGGTCCGGATGGTGGCGGCGATCCGCTGGACGGCATCGCCCGCGTCGCCCTCCAGGAACGCGAGAAAACCTGCCAGCAGGTCGGCGGACGAGGAGTCGCGGGCGTCGGCCGGAGGGTCGAGGCCGGACGTCACCCGCCGGATCTCCGCACCCTCGCCCTGCGCCCGGGCCAGCCACGCGGACTCGGCCGCGGCGCCCAGCATTCGCCGTGCCGCCGGACTGTCGATCGGCGCCACGTCGCGCGCCGCCTCCATCAGGATGTGACGTGCCGCCGCGGGAGAGCCCACGCTGAACTCGATCCAGCCCCGCAGGCGACCGATGTCCGCACGGAGCAGCGGCTCGACAGCCAGCGGCCGGGCGGCCTCCAGCAGGCGCGCGGCGTGACGCAGGTGGCCCGCCATCCACGTGTACTCGGCAGCCGAGTGCAGACGGCGGCAGCGAGCCGTACCGTCCGCGGTCAGGTCGGCGGCACGTTCCATGGCGGCCCCGGCTGCCTCGAAGCCGCCTCGACTGCAGGCCCGTGCCGCGGCCTGCTCCAACTCGCCGACGACGGCCTCGTCCGGTTCCAGGGCGGAAGCGGCGGCGTGCCACGCCCGCCGATCGACGTCCCCGGCCTCGTCCGCGGCGGAACGCAGCGCCAGGTGCACGCGTCGGCGCTCGCCCGCGGTCACCGAGTGGTAGACGGCCGACCGGACCAGCGGATGAGGAAAGACCACGTTCCTCCGGGAGACGGCGACGAGTCCGCTTCGTTCGGCGAGCTCCAGCGCGTCGCTGTGCAGACCGAGCGTGTGCGCCGCGGCGAGGACGCGCGTGAGGTCGCCGCTGTCCTCCGCCGCGGCGACGAGGAGGAGCGTCCGGGCCTCGTCCGGGAGCCGGTGCACCCGCTCGGCGTAGAGGCGCTCGACCGTGCGCGGCAGCGGAAGGGGGGCCGGCAGTGGTCGGAGACCTGCCAGATGCTCCGGCGACAGGACCGACGGCAGCTCGCTCAGCGCCAGCGGGTTCCCGCCCGTCCATTCCACGAGCCGCCCACACACCTCCCGGTCGACCCCGGCGCCCGTGCGCTCAGTGAGGAGGGCGACCGCCGCGTCGACATCGACGCCCTCTACCTGGAGCTCCGGGAGATCGCTCACGGGGAACGGGCGCAGGTCGGGGTCGCGCACGGCGAGCAGCACGCCGATGGCCTCGGCTCCGAGCCGGCGGGCGACGAAGAGCAGCGTGGCGGCCGACGCCGGATCCAGCCACTGTGCGTCGTCGACGAGGCAGACGACGGGGCACTCCTCAGCCGACGCGGCGAGGACACCGAGCACGGCCAGCGCGACGAGGAAACGGTCCGCCGCGGCGCCGCCGTCGGGTCCCTTCTCCAGCCCGAGTGCGATCCGTAGTGCCCGCCGCTGGTGCCCGGGCAGGTGCTCGACGTGCCCGAGGACCGGGGAAAGAAGCTGGTGCAGGGCCGCATAGGCCAGTTCGACCTCCGACTCGACGCCGCGGGCGCGGAGCACTCGGACGTCGGCAACGCCGCGAACCGCGTCGTCGAGCAATGCCGACTTGCCGATTCCGGCCGGTCCTCGCAGGACCAGGACCCCACTGCCGCCGGTGCACACGGCGTCGATGACCGACGCGAGCCTGTCTCGCTCCGCTTGCCGGCCGTGCAGTCCCACGCGGCGCACGTCGCCGATCGCCACCGTGCGAGCGTTGCAGCGCCGCGGACTCTTCGGAACCGGGTTCGCACCTCACCTCGGAACACGGGCTCACAGGCACGGTGAGGCATGTGGATGCCTGAGCCCGGACCGAGGTAGCTCTCAGGACAGGCTGTGGTGGGTGTCGGCGAAGTTGACTCCTGCGGCACTCACCTCGTAGACCTGCTGGCCGTCTTGGACGGGGTCGGGGAGGTCGACGACGTCGAGGCCCCCGGGGCCGTCGAAGCGGGTGATCGGCACGGCTCGCACGCAGGTGAGGCCAGGACCAGGGGCGGAGGTGCTGGCCGGTCCGGCGCGGAGCGGCCGTCTCGACGCCGTGCACTCGGCCCTTCGGGATCTCGAGGCGTAGCCGCGCATCCGCGCCGCAGGCGTTCGTCCGTGCCGGACACCTGCAGGCCCGCTCGTGCAGGCGAGGGCCCGGCGCGCGGATGCCCCGGCCCGCGCGGAGCGGGCCGGGGCACCCGGAGGGGAGTGACTACCGCAGGTCGAAGCGGTCGAGTTCCATGACCTTCACCCAGGCGGCGGCGAAGTCCCGCACGAACTTCTCCTGGGCATCGTCGGCCGAGTACACCTCCACGATGCCGCGCAGGATGGAGTTCGAGTTGAACACCAGGTCGGCCGCGGTCGCCGTGCGGACGACGGTGCCGTCGGCGTCCAGGCCCTCGTAGACGCCCTCCGTGTCGACCGAGGTGCGCCACTGGACACCCAGGTCGAGCAGGTTGCGGAAGAAGTCCTGCGAGAGCACGCCCGGCCGGTCGGTGAAGACCCCGTGCCGCACGCCGCCGGTGTTGGCGCCGAGCACGCGGAGCCCGCCGACCAGGACCGTCATCTCCCGGGCGGTCAGCTCGAGCATGTACGCGCGGTCGACGAGCATCGTCTCGGGCGCGAGCTTGCTGCCCGGCGCGATCCAGTTGCGGAAGCCGTCGGCCCGCGGCTCGAGCCAGCGGAAGTTCTCGACGTCGGTCTGCTCCTGGGAGGCGTCGGTGCGACCGGGCGAGAACGGCACGGTCACCGGCACGCCGGCGTCGGCCGCGGCCTTCTCCACCGCCGCGGTGCCACCGAGGACGATCAGGTCGGCGAGCGAGACCCGCTTGCCGGTCCCCGACTCGAACTCGCCCTTCACGCGCTCCAGGACCGGCAGCACGTCCCGGACGCCCTCGTTGACCGCCCAGCCGATCTGCGGCTCCAGCCGCAGCCGCGCGCCGTTGGCCCCGCCGCGCTTGTCCGTGCCGCGGAACGACGCGGCGGCCGACCAGGCGGTGTGCACCAGCTGCGGGACGCTCAGGCCGGAGGAGAGCAGGCGCTGCTTGAGGTCGGCGACCTCGGCCTCGCCCACGAGCTCGTGGTCGACGGCCGGGACCGGGTCCTGCCAGATGAGTTCCTCACCCGGCACGTCCGGGCCGAGGTAGCGGCTCTTCGGCCCCATGTCGCGGTGCAGGAGCTTGAACCACGCCCGTGCGTACTGGTCGGCGAAGTACTCCGGGTCGCTGTAGAAGCGCTCCGAGATCGCCCGGAACCCGGGGTCGGCCATGAGCGCGAGGTCGGTCGTCGCCATCATCGGCGGGTTCTTCTTGCCCTCGACGTGCGCGTCGGGGACGAGCTCCTGCGCCTCGGGGTTCTTCGGCTTCCACTGCTTGGCACCGGCAGGGCTCTCGGTGAGCTCCCACTCGTAGCTGAAGAGCATCTCGAAGTAGGTGTTGTCCCACGTCGTCGGCGTCGGGGTCCAGGCACCCTCGAGACCGCTGGTGATGGTGTCGGGGCCCTTGCCCGTGCCGTGCTGGCTGATCCACCCCAGGCCGTTGCCGTGTACCGGGCAACCCTCCGGCTCCGGGCCGATGAGCTCCGGGTTCCCCGCCCCGTGCGTCTTGCCGAACGTGTGCCCGCCGGCGATCAGCGCGACGGTCTCCTCGTCGGTCATCCCCATCCGGTTGAAGGTCACGCGGATGTCGTGGGCGGAGGCGAGCGGGTCGGGCCGGCCCTGCGGGCCCTCCGGGTTGACGTAGATCAGGCCCATGGTGACGGCGGCGAGGTGGCCCTCGTCGAGGTCGAGCGGGACGTCCCCGGCGTAGCGCTCGTCACCCAGCCAGGTGTCCTCCGGACCCCAGAACACCTCCTCGGGCTGCCAGGTGTCCTCGCGACCGAAGGCGAACCCGAAGGTCTTCAGGCCCATGTCGTCGTGCGCGACGTTGCCGGCGAGCACCAGCAGGTCGGCCCAGGAGAGCTTGCGGCCGTACTTCTGCTTGATCGGCAGCAGCAGGCGCCGTGCCTTGTCCAGGTTGGCGTTGTCCGGCCAGCTGTTGAGCGGGGCGAAGCGCTGCGCGCCCTGGCCGCCGCCGCCCCGGCCGTCGGCGATGCGGTAGGTGCCGGCCGCGTGCCACGACATGCGGATGAACAGGGGGCCGTAGTGGCCCCAGTCGGCCGGCCACCAGTCCTGCGAGGTCCGCATCACCTCGACGACGTCGCGCTTGAGCTCCTCGACGTCGAGCTCCGCGAACTCGGCCCGGTAGTCGAAGTCCTCGCCGAGCGGGTCGGAGTCCTTCGACGGCTTGTTCAGCACCGACAGGTCGACCTGGTTCGGCCACCAGTCCCGGTTGCTGCGGGGCCGCTGGTCGGTGGACGCGGTCGGCGAGGGGATCGCCGGGTTCTCGCTCTCGCTGGTGCTCTCGGTCGCGGCCTTGCCGGCCTCGGTCTTGTCGTTCTCGCTCACGGCGTGCCTCTCTGTGCTGTGGAACCGTCGGAGTCGGAGGGAGCCGGGGCCGTCGCGCAGGACCGGCACCGACCCCAGTAGATGACCTCGGCCTCGTCGACGAGGAAGTCGACGTCGCCGGGGGGAGTGAGGCAGGGTGCCTCCGCCGTGGCGCAGTCGACGTCGCTGATCGAGCCGCAGGACCGGCAGACCAGGTGGTGGTGGTTGTCGCCGACCCGTGCCTCGTAGCGCGCGACGGAGCCCTGCGGCTGGATGCGCCGCACCAGACCCCGGTCGGTGAGGACGCGCAGCACGTCGTACACCGCCTGGTGCGACACCGCGTCCAGGCGGGCGCGGGCGGCGCCGATCAGTGCCTCGGTGTCGACGTGCGGATGCGCGTGGACGGCGTCCAGCACGGCCAGGCGCGGGCGGGTGACCCGCAAACCCGCTTCCCGCAGCACGCGCTCGAGGTCCGCGACGTCCGGCACGGCCCCATCGTCGGGGCTTCCCTTGAACCAGTCAAGATCCGACCCGCTGCGGTCACGAGCCCGGGTCGGTGACCTGCAGGGACCCAGGGGCGATCAGGTGTCCGGGCCTGACGGTCCCCGCCGGTCGGGACCGTCCACACGTCCTCCGCCGGGGAGCGGCCGGCCCCGTCGATGAGGCGACCCCTGACGGCCGTCGACCTCAGCGCGCCGCGTGGACGAGCCGGCCACCGATCCACGTCGAGCGGACGGGGATGTCGACGATCTCGCTGGGTGGCACCTGGAACGGGTCACGGCCGAGCTCGACGAAGTCCGCGAGCTTGCCCGGAGCCAGGGTGCCCTTCACGCGCTCCTCGCCCGCGGCGTACGCGGCTCCGCTCGTGTACAGGCTGAACGCCTCGTGCACGGTGATCCGCTGGCTCAGCCCGATGGCGGTCCCGTCCAGCGCGCGCCGTTCGGCGCAGCTGGTGATCGCGGCCAGCGGCTCGTACGGCCCGCACGGGTAGTCGCTGGAGCCGGCGACGGGGATGCCGGCGTCGAGCAGCGTCCGATGGGCGAACATGCGCTCGAGCCGGTCCCGTCCGTAGTAGCCGACCAGCTTGTCGCCGTGGAACCGGGCGTAGGAACCGAACGGGACGACGACGAGCCCGAGCGCGCGGATGCGGCCGACGATGTCGGCGTCGACCAGCGAGCAGTGCTCGATGCGGTGCCGTCGACGCGGTGCCCCGGACGCACGAGCCCGCTCGTGGGCGTCGAGCAGCTTGCGGATGGCGCGGTCACCGTTGGCGTGCACGGCGAGGACGACGCCGTCGCCGGCCACCCGCTCGACCAGGTCCCGGAGGTCGGCGTCGTCGATGGTCTGCATGCCGTGGTCGTCGGTGCCCTCGAACGGCTCGTCCACCAGGCAGTTCCCGCCGGCGCAGGCGCCGTCGACGAACGCCTTGACCCCGAGCAGACGCAGGTGCTCATCCCCGAAGCCGCTGTGCAGACCGAGCGCGGCGATGCGGTCGTAGTGCGGGAAGGCCACCAGCATCGCCACGCGCAGGGTCAGCTGCCCGCTGCGGGCGGCCTCGGACAGCAGGGCGACGTCGTCGGGCCCGCACAGCGCGTCCACCATCGAGGTGATCCCGGCCGCGTGGAACAGCTGCTGGGCACGGGTGAGTCCGCGCAGACGGGCGGCGGGCGTCGAGGGAGGGACGACGGTCCTGCCCCGCGCCAGCGACGGGTACGAGATGTCGAACAGCGCCTGCTCGTACACGACGCCGTTGAGCTCACCGGAGGCGTTCCGGCCCAGCACGCCGCCCGGCGGGTCCGTGCTGGCATCGGCGAGTCCGGCGGCCGCCAGCCCGGCGGAGTTGAGCACCCCCCAGTGCGCGGCCACGTGGGTCAGCAGCACCGGGTGGTCGGGGACGGCGCGGTCGAGGAACTCGCGGTCCACGACCCGGCCGCCGGTGGTCTTGGTGTGGTCGTAGCGCGACCCGACGACCCAGTGCCCCTCGTCGATGGCGGCGGCCTCGTCGCGGAGCAGTCGGACGAGCACGTCCTCGTCTGTGGCGACCTCCGGTGAGCAGTTGACGTGCAGCAGGTTCTCCGCGGTCATGCTCGGGTGGGCGTGCGCGTCGTTGAAGCCCGGGACGAGGACGCCGTCGACCTCGATCGTGCGGTCGGGGCGGAACCTCCCGCGCAGCTCACGGGGGTCGCCGACGGCTGCCACCCGATCGTCGAGCAGGACCAGCGCCTCCACCGGCGGACCGGCGAGCGTGTGGATCCGGTCGGCGACCACGAGCGTCCAGGTGCCCGGTCCGGCGGCCGGCACGGCCGCGTTCATGCGGGGGCCCGGCGCACGCTCGGGACGTCGGCGCTGCGGAGGGGATCGACGGGGGTCGCCTGCATGCCGGGGCTCCCTGTGCATAGTGGTCGAGATCGAGCAGTTCCGGGTCCTGCGCCGGTGCCACCGCCACCTGTCCCGACGACGGGACGGGTCGCGTTGGGCTGAGGTGAGTCCTACTACAGCCGGTGGCGAGCAGCAGCGGAGTCGACGCCGGCCGCGCTCACCTCGTGGAGCTGCTGACCGTCGCCGTGGACGGGGTCGGGGGAGCTCGCCTGGCGCGTCGCCGGGCAGCGTCGCCGGGGAGGCGACGACGTCGATCCGGCACGCAGGACCCTGCCGGGTGTGGGATGACGCGATGACGCCCGAAGAGACCGTGCGGGCCTTCCACCGGGCCGTGGGTCTCCGCGACGGCTCCGCACTCGATCTCGTCGCCGAGGACCTCGTCCAGCACGCGGCAGGGCCGCAAGGCCGCGACGGCCTGCGACAGACCCTCGCGACGCTCGACCACGACCTCGACCACCCGACGGCGACGATCCACCGGATCGTGGCTCAGGACGATCTCGTCGTCGTGCACCTCACGGTGCACGGGCGCCATGTGGCTTCGACGATGCCGCTGCTCGCCGGGCTGACCCCGACCGGGAGCGACGTCGCGTGGGACTTCATCCACATCTGGCGGGTCGCGGACGGTTCGATCGTCGAGCACTGGGCCTGTCGCGACGATGTCGGACTCCTCGCACAGGTCGGAGGCTGGCCGCCGTCCCGCTGGTCCGGAACACGGGTCTGCTCCGTTCCGCACCCGGGCGCCTCCACGACGCCATGACCTCGACGGCGATCAGTTCTCGCAGCGGTCCCGGTCCGTACCCACAGGGACCGAGCGCTCCGGAGGAGAACGAGATGACCGCGACCTACACGTTCGACGTCTTCTCCAGCCTCGACGGCTACGGCGCCGCCAGCGCCGACTGGACCGGCTACTGGGGCAAGCAGGGTCCCGAACTGCTCGACCACCGTCTCGACCTCTTCGGCGAGGAGCAGCGGATGGTCTTCGGGGCCACCACGTTCCGGCAGTTCGTGCAGATGCTGGCCTCGAGCACCGAGGAGTCCGAGGTGCGTGACCCGTGGGTCACCCGGATGACGAGCATGCCCGCGACGGTGGTGTCGACGACGCTGCACGAGCCCCTCGACTGGCCGGACGCGACCGTCGTGAGCGGGAACGCCGTCGACGTCGTGGCCCGGCTCAAGGAGGAGTCGGAGGTGCCGTTGCGCTCGCACGGCAGCCTGTCGATGAACCGGGCGCTGATGGCCGCCGGTCTGGTCGACCGCGTCGCGGTGACGATCTTCCCCGTCATCACCGGTCGGACCGGGGTGGACCCGATCTTCCGGGGCGCGGCCGACTTCGACCTCGAGCTGCTCGAGAGCCGGACGCTCGACGGCCACGTCCAGGAGCTCGTCTACCGACCCACCCTCCACTGACCTCGCGGGTACGACGACGACCCACGTGAGGCCACGTCGTGCTCCCCGGGGCTCGTCCCACGCCGCTCGACGCACGCGCCACCGACCAGGGTCAGACGGTGGCGCGCACCGTGAACAGGCGCGCGAGGTGGTCGAGCACCGGTTGGGCCGCGGCGGGCTGGCCGCGGAAGCCGACGTACCCGTCCGGCCGCACCAGGTAGAGCGACTCGGCCGCGGCTCCGTAGCGGTGGTGGGCGTCCCGGTCCGGGTCGAGCAGCACGTCCACGCCGTCCAGCCCACGAGGCCTGCGCTCGGCCGGCACCACCACGCAGGCGCGGACGTCGTCCCCCAGTGCAGCGCGCACCGCTCGGGCGGTGGCGGCCAGCCGCTCGTAGCCGGCGTCGGTGGCGGCCGGGCCGTCGAACAGCAGCAGCGTGAGATGGGTGCCCCGGAAGAGGTCGAACAGCCGCGTCGGCGCCCCGGTGTCGCCGTCGCGGCCGGTGGCGTCGGGGGCGCGGTCGCCGGCACGCGGGCCGCGCCGGAAACTGACGTGGTCGACCGGGCCGGCCGCCTCGCCGTCGCGGTTCAGGCCCACCGTGCCGACCTCCCCGACCAGCGAGCTGTCCCGGTAGCCGACGCCGAGCTCGGCCACGCTGTCGAGGATCGCGTTCTGGACCACGGGGAGCCGCAGGGCCGGGACGAGGACCCGGTCCCGCAGGAGGGTCATCACGGGGTGGGGGGAGAAGACGGCGCTGTGGCCGAGGTCGCTGCCCGTCAGCACCGACCGGGCGACCGGCATCCGCTCCTCCTGGTACGAGTCCAGGAGGCGGTCGTCGGCCTTCCTCCGCACCACGGCGTCGAGCTTCCAGCCGAGGTTGTAGGCGTCCTGGATGCCGGTGTTCATGCCCTGGCCCCCCGCTGGGCTGTGCACGTGGGCGGCGTCGCCGGCCAGGAGCACCCGACCCGCCCGGTAGCGGTCGACGATGGCGACGCGGGGGCTGAAGTCCGAGAGCCACGTGGCGTCGCTCAGCCGCACCTGCGCGAACCCCCGCTCGGCGAAGAGCCGCTGGAACAGCTCCAGGGACGCCGTCTCGACGGTGCCGGAGGCGTCGGGGCGCACGTTGGCCTGCACCTGCCAGGTGCCGCTCCCGTCGAGGGGGTCGGCGGCGAGGTACCGGTCGTCGTCGAACCAGGCGAACGACCAGCCGTCGGCCGGCAGTCCCTCGATCCGCACGTCGGCCAGCACGAAGTGCTCCGGGTGGCTGTCGCCGCGCATGGGGATGCCGGTCAGTCCCCGCACTCGACTGCCGCCGCCGTCACAGCCGACCAGGTGGGCGGCCCGGATCCGCTCGACCGCTCCGGTGGAGCGGTCGGTCACGGTGGCGGTGACGCCGTCGTCGTCCTGCTCGAGGTCGACCAGCTCCCGGCCGAGCTCGACGTCGCCGCCGAGTGCCACCAGCCGGTCCCTCAGCACCTGCTCCGTCCGCCACTGCGGCAGGACGAGGAGGTTCGGGTACGGGACGCCCGGCTTGGGGGGCCGCGCGGGCAGGTCCAGGTCCAACGCGAGCCGTCCGCCCGAGTACAGGTGCAGCCGGTGGGAGCTGCGGCCGGCGGCCAGGGCGGCGTCGGCGATCCCCAGGTCGTCGAAGACCTCGAGGCTGCGCGGCTGCAGGCCCTTGCCCCGGGACCGGGTGTGGTGGGTGGGAGCCCGGTCGACGACCCGGCAGTCGACGCCGCGGCGGCGCAGGTCGCAGGCCAGCGTGAGACCGGTCGGGCCGGCGCCGACGACGAGGACGTCCGTGCTGGTGCTCATGGTGGTCAGCCCTCCAGGAGCCGGGAACGGGACCGGCCGTCGAGGAAGTCCCGCCAGGTGCAGCCGCCGGAGCGGTTGCCGGGGACGAGGTCGGCGCCCGCCCGCAGCGCCGCGGCGAACGCGCCGGGCAGGGGGAGCTCCAGCACCGGCCGGCGGCGCCCGGTGTCCCGGAGGCGGCCGCGGACGAGCTCGGCCACCGGGAGGACCTCCGGCCCGCCGAGGTCGGGCAGCCGGCCCGCGGGCCCGCACGCCACGGCGTCGGCCAACCGGCGGGCGACCTCCTCGACGTCGACCGGCTGGAACCGCCAGCCGCGCGGCACCGGTACGACGGGCAGCCGCACCAGGCGACCGAGCAGGTCGTCGACGAACTCGTGGAACTGGGTGGTGCGCAGGACCGTCCACGGCAGCCCGGATGCCTCGATCGTCCGCTCGGCGGCCAGCTTGGACCGGTAGTACTGCGTCGGGATGCGGTCGACGCCGACGATGGAGACGTAGACGACGTGTGGCCGCCCGGCGTCGCGCGCGGCCCGCAGCAGCCGCTCGGTCCCTCCAACGTCGACCGTCCGGGACCTCCGCGGGTCCGTGGCGCAGTGCACGATCGCGGACGTCCCGGCCACCGCCTCGGCCAGGCCGGCCCCGGTGGCCAGGTCGGCCACCACCACGTCGGCGCCGGGCGTCGGCGGCCCGGCCGTGGTACGGCTGAGGATGCGGACGGTGTGGCCGTCGGAGGCCAGGGCGCGGGCGACCCGACGCCCCAGGAGCCCGGTGCCGCCGGTGACGAGCACGGTGGTCATGGCGCAGTTCCCTCTCGGTCGGAGCTCATCGACCACGAGAGCGTGTCGCCGGCGGTTTGACGTCCGCTTGACCCGCCGCGGCCGATGCCCCGTCCCCGCGCCAAGCCGACGTCAAGCCGGCGGGCGGAACCTCGCCGCGGATCCATCCCCGAGACCCACCGGAGGGACGATGGCGCCCGATCCGCGCGGTTCACCGGCCGGCATGATCTTCCGACGGCTGGACGCGGACGGTGACCGTCGCCGAGCCGCACGACTGCTCCCGGGCTGCGCCCTGGACGACCACGACGGGACCTGCGCCTGGTACGGGCTGTGCGACCTGACCGCGGCGGAGGCCACCGGCCTCGCCGCCGTCGCGCGGGTCCGCTGCGCCGAGCCGGGAACGGCCCGCCTGTGCGGTCTCGCCGTGTCCACGGCCTACGACGGCCCGCGCGTGGGACGGCGCCTGGTCCGTGAGGTCGCCGACCGGATGCGGGCATCCGGGATCGAGGAGCTCAGCGCTCCGCCCGCCCTCGACCACGGGGTCGTCACGGTGCTGGCGCAGGTGGGGTTCACGGTCTCCGAGCAGCCTCAGGAGCGTGGCCGGGGCTGGCTCCGGCTGCCGCTGTGACGGGCGGGGGTGGTGGCTCGTGCGGTGTCGGTGGCGCGCTGCTGCAGCAGGACGGAGCCCTGTTCAGCGGCGAGGGTGACTGCCCGGTGGAGAGCGCTGCGGGCCTGCTCGGGCCGCGGTTCGGGCAGGGCGAGCAGGGCCAGCGCCCGGAGGCGGTGCAGCTCGGGCTCGTAGAGCCGCTCGCCCGTGCGCTCGACCCGGGAGAGCGCGTCGTCGAGCAGCCGTAGCGCCGCCACCGGCTGGTGGTCGCGGAGGTGGGCCTCGGCCAGCAGCCCGAGTCCCCAGGCCATGAGGTGCTGGACGCCGCCCGCCTCGATCTGGCTGAGCTGCTGGCGCAGCGAGGGGATGGCGACCTCGGGATCCCCGTCCAGGGCCTCCACCCAGCCCAGGACCACGGCTGCGTAGCCGCCCGGCGCGGGGAAGTTCCACTTGGCGGCCAGTTGCTGGGCTTCGACAGCCCACCTGCGCGCCGCCGAGCTGTCGCGGCGCAGGGCGGCCAGCAGGGCAGCCCCGGTCAGGACGGCGGCGCGCGCGAACGGGTGCTGCTCGCGGGACCCCTCGACGGCCGCCGCGACCAGGTCTGCGGCGGGCTGCAGCTCGCCGAGGGGGTCCAGCACGGCGGAGAGCTGCAGCTGCAGGATGAACACCGGCGGGAGGGGCTCGCCCGGCGTGGGCGCTCCGCGCTCCACCCGCAACCCCCGCTCGAGCTGCTCGCGGGCCTCGAGGAGCCGACCCTGGACCCACAGCGTCCTGCCCAGCGCCAGGTGACCGACGGTGGACGCGACCGGATCACGGGTGTCCTCGGCGATCCCGAGCAGGCGCTCGGCCAGGGCGCCGGCCGCGCGGTGGTCGGCCCGGGCGTACGCCACCTCGAACAGGCTGTGGTACGCGGCGAGCAGCGCCGAGCTGTCGCCGAGCTGGTCGGCCAGTTCACGGGCGCGGGCGAAGCTCGCCCACGCCTCCTCGCTGGCGGTGTCGTGCAGCTGGACCAGCAGCGTGCCCAGACGCAACTGGACGTTCAGCTCCGAGGCGGTCCGTCGGGTCGTCGGTGGCGCGATGGCGAGCAGCTCCAGGCTCCGCCGCAGCTGTCGCTCGGCCTCTTCGTGCGCCAGGGTGTCGACGCACAGTTCCGCCGCGGCGATGACGTGGGGAACGGCCCGGTCGGCGCCCACCACCGGTGCGGCCAGCCACCAGTGGTGGGCCACCTGCAGGACGTGCTCGCCGTCCCTCCCGCGCCGGTCGAGCAGCGCCTGCCCCACGCGTGCGTGCAGCCGGGCCCTGCGCGCTCGGCTGATCTCCTCGTAGACGGCCTCGCGGATCAGGGCGTGCGCGAAGCGGAACCGGCCCACCGTGGCGGGGTCCTCGAGGACGAGCCCGGCGGACACGGTGAGCTCCACGGCGTCCAGCGCCTCGTCGTCGTCCACCCCCGTCACGGTCGCGACGACGTCCAGGTCGAACTCCTGACCGACGACCGCCGCGACGAGCAGCACCGTGCGCGTCTGGTCGGGTAGCCGGCCCAGTCGCCGCCGCAGGACGTCCCGCACGCCGGCGGGGACCTGCTGCGCGACCAGCGACGCCGTCTCGACCGGGGTCCGCCCGGGCCAGCCGCTGGCGCCGAGCAGGCGGAGCACCTCGATGACGAAGAACGGGTTGCCGCCCGTGCGGTCACTGACCAGCCGGGCCAGCTCGTCGTCCGGGTCCGTGCCGGCGTGGGACGCCATGACCTCGGCCACGTCCGCGACTCCCAGGCCGGCCAGGTCCAGCCGGTCCACCGGAGCCGTGCGTGCCAGCTCGGCGAGGGTGTCGGCGAGCGGCTCGCCGCCGTCCAGGGTCCGGTCCCGGTACGTGGCCAGCACCACGACGGGCGCGTCGCCCAGGGCCGCGGCCAGGTGCGTCAGCAACCGTCGGGAGGCGACGTCCGCCCACTGCAGGTCGTCGAGGACCAGGAGCAGCCGTCGGTGGGCGCTCAGGTGCAGCAGCGCCTCGGTGGCCGCCCGGCACAGCCGGAAGCGGGACGCCTCCACGTCGACCACCGGCGCGGCTGCGCGAGGCCCGTCCTCGGCGAGCTCGGGCAGGATGAGGGCCAGCTCAGCCGCGTGCGGGCCCAGCGCCGTCGCGGGCGACCGGGCGTCCTCGGTCGCCAGCAGCTCCCGGAACACCCGGGTCCACGGCCAGAAGGCCGGCGCTCCGGCGTCCTGGTCGCTGCGCCCCCAGGCCACGGTGACGCCGACTCCCCGGGCGTGCCGTGCCGCTTCCTCGGCCAGGCGGGTCTTGCCGATGCCGGGCTCGCCCGCCACCAGGACCACCCGGCCCCGGCCCGTCGTCGCCTCGGCCAACGCCTGGTCGATCACCCGCAGCTGCGTCTCCCGTCCCACGAGACCGTCGGCCGCCGCCGGCGCCGTCTCCGGTGCCGGGGCGGTGGCGGGTCCGGTGACGGGGACGACCTCCCGCGCCGGCCCGGACCTCCCGCCGTCGGGACGGGCGGCAGCCGCCCAGTCCAGCTCCGGGGCCTGGCACAGGATGTCCCGTTCCAGGTCCTGGAGCGCCGGCCCCGGGTCGAGGCCCAGCTCCTCACGCAGCAGCGCGCGGAAGTGCTGGTAGCTCTGCAGGGCCTCGGCCTGCCGCCCGCAGCGGTACAGCCCGACCATGCGCAGACCCTGCAGACGCTCCCGGAACGGGTGCTCGGCGGTCAGCTGGTCGAGCTCGGCGACGACGAGGGCGTGCCGGCCGGTGCCCAGGTCGGCACTGAGCCGGTCCTCCCACGCGGTCAGCCGGAGGTCCTCCAGCCGGGCCCGTTCGGCCTGGACGAACGGGGCGTCGCCGACGTCGGCCAGGACGGGTCCCCGCCACAGCCGCAGGGCGTCGGCCAGCGTGTCGGCGGCGCGCGCGGCCTCACCGGCCTGCAGGAGGTCGTGTCCCCGCTGGGCGAGCGTCCGGAAGCGAGCCGCGTCGAGGTCCTCGTCGCGGACCACGATGCGGTAGCCGGGTGCCTGGTTGACGAGCACCGTCGCGGGGGCGCCGGGGGAACGCCGCGGTTCCAGCAGCCGACGCAGGTGGGAGACGTAGGCCTGCACGGACGCCAGCGCCTGCGGTGGCGACTGCCGGCCCCAGAGCTCCTCCACCAACCGGTCCAGCGACACGACCCTGCCGGCGTCGAGCAGCAGGATCGCCAGGACGGCGCGCTGCTTCGGCCGGCCGAGCGCCAGCGGCCGTCCGGCGTCGAGCACCTGCAGCGGCCCCAGGATCTCGAACTGCACCGCCCGCCTCCCCGTCCCGGCCGGTCCGCCGTCGGGCCATCATGCCGCCGGTCCCCGCACTCCTGACCCCTCGTGAGCGCGGCCGGGCCTGGGAACGAGGCCGTCAAGTGGACGTCCACGATCCGTCAAGGGCGGACGTCGAGGCTCTCCCCGGGAGCGCGGCCCCGTGGCCGCGCGCCCTTCCTGATCCGCTCGCCCGGGAGGCTCCCATGCGTCTCGCCGTCAAGCTGCTGCTGGCCTGGTTCACCCTCTTCGGGTTCACCGTGGGGTCCTGGCAGGCCGTCTTCCCGGCATCCTTCTACGCCGACTTCCCCGGGCTGGGTCACCACTGGGTGAACCCGGACGGCCCCTACAACGAGCACCTGCTGCGCGACGTCGGTCTGGGCGGCCTCGCCGTCGGCACGGTCGCGCTCGTCGCGCTCGCGACCGGTGTCGTCTGGGTGGCCCGCGCCACCGGGGTGGCCGTGGTCGTGGTGAACCTGCCCCACCAGCTCTACCACCAGGCCCACGTGTCGGTCCTGCCCACCGCGGCGGACCAGGTCCTGCAGTCGGTGACCCTCGCCGTCGTCAGCCTGACCGCGATCGCGCTGGTGGTCCTGACCCTCCGGATGCCCGCCACCCCCGCACCCACCCCGGCCGACACCGGCTCCCGTGCACCTGCGCCCACTCGTCTCTAGGAGGACGTCATGGACATCGCGCAGCTCCTCGCCGACTTCGGCGACTGGGCCTACGACCGCCACGCCAACCCGCTGAGCTGGTACATCCGACCGCTCTTCCTGCTCCCGCTGGCCTGGTTCGCCCACCGCCGCAGCGGCTGGGGCATCGCCGGCACCCTCGTCGCCCTCGCCACCAGCATCTTCTGGTTCCCCGCTCCCGCTCGGCCCGATCCGCAGATCCTGGAGTTCCTCGACTTCGAGCGGGAGTGGCTCACCGGCACCTGGGACCTGGAGAAGATCGCGCAGGCGGTGCTCGCTCCGCTCGCACTGACCGCCTACTGCGCGGCCTTCTGGCGGCGGTCGGTGGTCTGGGGCCTGGTGCTCCTCAACCTCATGGCCGTCGGCAAGCTGCTGTGGGGCGTCGTCGTCGGCGACGGCACCGGATGGGCGATGACCGCGCCCGCCCTGACCGGGCTGCTCATCGGCGACGCCGCCGTGCTGTGGGGGCTGCGGCGGCTGCGGGCGCGCCGGCGGCAGGCCGCGAGCGAGCCATCGGCCCCGCCGGTCCTGTCGACGACCTCCTCGTGACCGCGGCATGAGTCCGCCCGTCGTGTCGGAGCGCCGGCTGGTCGGTGTCGTCCGCCGGCACCCCGTCGCGAGCTTCCTGGTCTGGTCCTTCCCGGTGGGGCAGGCGATCGCCTTCCAGCCCGTCCTCGCGCGCGAGTGGTACGACGTGGACCTGCCCACGGCTCCGTTCGTCGTCGCGGCCACCCTGCTCGGCCTGCTGCTGCCGGCACTGGCCGTCACCCGCGTCGTGGACGGGCGGGCGGGGGTCCGGGCGCTGTGGAACCGCACGGTGCGGGTGCGGGTGCCCCTGCGCTGGTACGGTCTGGCCCTGGTCGTCGTGCCGGTGGCCAGCACAGCGACGGCCGTGGTCCTGCTCGGGCCGCCGGAGGGGACCGGCTGGGTGCTCGCTGCCGCCCTGGCCTCCGGGCTGCTGGTGCAGGTGCTCCTGGGGTTCCTCACCACCAACTGGGCGGAGGAGGTCGCCTGGACGGGCTTCCTCCAGACCCGCCTGCAGGACCGGCACGGGCCGGTGCGCGCCGCACTGGCGACCGGACCGCTGTTCGCGCTGCAGCACGCCTCCCTGGCGTACGGCAACGGTTGGCTGGGCGGGACGGCCGTCCTGCTGTTCATCACCGCGACGGCCGTGCCGTTCCGGTTCCTGCAGGGGTGGGTGGCCAACCGGACCGGCAGCCTCCTCGTCGTCGGCCTGGTGCACGCCGCGGGGAACGCGAGCACCGACGGGAGCGGTTTCCTCGGGGACGGTCTCCTGCCCCGGCTCTACCCCGGGGTGACCGTGGGTCCCGTGCACCTGCTGGCCAGCGCCGCCCTGGGCCTGGTCGTCGTGGCGGCCACCCGTGGCCGGCTGGGCCGGTCCCCGTCGAGAGGTACCCGAGGGGGCGCCGTCCGGCCGTTCCGAGGTCGTCGGGCAGCCCGGGTGCACGGGCCGCCGGCCGTTCCAGGAGAGTGGTGGTGATCGAGGAGGCTCCCATTCCGGTTGACCAGATCCTGGACGAGGCGACGCGGATCGCCGACCACCTGCTGGACGTCCAGACGCGCGTGAACGGGCAGATCGACGCGGCACTGGCGGAGCTGCTGCCCGCCGTGCAGCAGCGGCTGGGTGTGGGGGGAGGGGACGACGTCGACCTCTCCGACCTGGTGAACGCCCGGATCACCGGCCTGAGCGTCGTGGTCACGCCGGCCGCGGTCGCGACCGTCGTCCCGCTGCCGGCTGCCTCCGCGGCCACGACGCGGGCCGGGCGCCACGCCGTGACCGACATCGTCCGGGGTGCCGACGACCGCCTGGTCGTCATCGCCGGGCCGTGCTCGATCCACGACCCGGCCGCCGCCCTGGAGTACGCCGGTTTCCTCGCCCGCATGCGGGAGCGGCACGGCGACGACCTCGAGATCCTGATGCGGACCTACACGGAGAAGCCGAGGACCGAGGTCGACTGGAAGGGCTTCGCCTACGACCCGTTCCTCGACGGTTCCAGCCGCATCAGCGTCGGCCTCGTGGCGACCCGGCTGCTCATGTGCCGCATCACCGTCCTCGGCGTCCCCGTGGCCGCCGAACCGCTGAACGCGCTGACCCCGCAGTACGTCAACGGACTGGTCACCTACAACGGCGTCGGCGCCCGCAACGTCACCGACCAGACCGCGCGCGAGCGGGTGTCCGGCTTCTCCTCCGTCGTCGGCTTCAAGAACTCGCCGGAGGGCAGCATCGAGGCCGCCATCTCGGCCGTGCTGACGGCGCGGGCCCCGCACGAGTTCCTGGGGGTCGACCACCACGGGGTGAGCGCCCAGCTGTCGACGACCGGCAACGACACCGGCCACGTGATCCTGCGGGGCGACGAGGACGGCCCGAACCACTCCGCGGCGCACATCGCCGAGACGAAGCGGAAGCTGGCGGCGCGCGGGCTGCCCGAGGTGGTCGTCGTCGACGCCTCGCACGGCAACAGCCGGAAGGACCACCGGCGCCAGCCGGGCGTCGTGCGGGACCTGGCCGGGCAGGTCGCCGGCGGCGAGCGGGCGATCCGCGGGGTGATGGTCGAGAGCCACCTGGTCGCGGGCCGGCAGGACCTCGACCAGCGGCACCCCGAGCGGCTGGAGTACGGCAAGAGCGTCACCGACGCCTGCGTCGACCCGGGGACGACCGAGGAGATGCTGGCCGAGCTGGCCGAGGCCGTCCGCTCCCGTCGCGGCGCCGGCTCCCGGTCGGTGCAGGAGGATGGCGCGACGGCGGCGGCTCGTCCGCCGTGGTGAGTGCGCCGGGAGCGGAGGCGGGCATGTGGGCACACCGGCTGGTGGCTCCTCAGCGGCTGGAGATGACGGAGGTCCCGGCGCCGCAGGAGGCCGCGCTGGGGCCGGGTGAGGTCCTGGTCGCGGTGGCCGCCGGTGGCATCTGCGGCAGTGACCTGCCGTTCTTCCGGGGTGGGGTCTCGCCGGACGCGGGCCCGGACGCCCGCGAGTTCGGCACGCCGGGGTTCCCGATGCACGAGGTCGCCGGCGCGGTGGTGGCCTCCCGGCACCCCGACGTCGGCGTGGGCGAGGCCGTCGTCGGGTGGGCGCCCCGCTTCGACGGCCTGGCCGAGCTCGTCGTCTGCGACGGGGACGGGCTGCACGCCCACGACCGCCGGCTCCCGGCGCGCACCGCGGTGATGATCCAGCCGCTCGCGTGCGTCCTGTACGCCATGGAGCAGGTCCGCCCGGTCGCCGGCCGCACGGTCGCCGTGATCGGGCAGGGACCCATCGGGCTGCTGTTCGGTCACGTCGCGAAGGCGGCCGGTGCCGCGCGCGTCGTGGGTGTCGACCGGGTCGACCGGTCGGACACCGCCGCCGTGTTCGGGGTGGACGAGCCGGTGCGGGCCTCGAGCGACCTGTGGGCGGCGTCGCTGCCCGCCGGGGAGCGCCCGGACCTGGTCGTGGAGGCGGTCGGGCACCAGACGGCCACCCTGACCCACGCCGTCGAGGCCGTCGCGTTCGGCGGCGAGGTCTTCTACTTCGGGGTCCCGGACGAGCTCGTGTACCCCCTGCCGATGCGCCTGCTGCTGCGCAAGAACCTCACGCTGCGGTCCGGGGTGACGCTGGAGCGACGACGGGTGCTGGCCCTGGCCGAGGAGTACCTGCGCGAGCACCCGGAGCTGGCGGAGTGCTACGTCAGCCACGT
Source organism: Geodermatophilus maliterrae (assembly GCF_041018925.1). Taxonomy (NCBI): domain Bacteria; kingdom Bacillati; phylum Actinomycetota; class Actinomycetes; order Geodermatophilales; family Geodermatophilaceae; genus Geodermatophilus; species Geodermatophilus maliterrae. The sequence continues at coordinate 102,543 of NZ_JBFNXQ010000003.1, read as the reverse complement.
CTTCCCGGCGGCCGACGCCCAGTCGGCCTTCGAGCACGCCGTCCGCCCCGCGCCCGGGCAGGTCAAGGTCGTCGTCGCGACGGCTTGACCGCGGGGCTGTTGTGATCGGGATCACAGGACGTTACCGTCCACGAGGGTCGTCTCCGTGGGGGCGGCGAGCTCCCGATGGGACCGAGACGCCACGGATCACCCGAGCAGAGGTGCTGGCCATGTCCGCCGAACCCCGCAGGCCCGGCACGGCGCTCGACCCGGATCGCAACCTCGCCCTGGAGCTGGTCCGCGCCACCGAGGCCGCGGCCATCTCCTCGGCCCGCTACGTCGGCCGGGGGGACAAGAACCAGGTCGACCAGGCGGCCGTCGATGCGATGCGGCCGGTGCTGGGCACCGTCGGCATGTCCGGGGTCGTCGTCATCGGCGAGGGCGAGAAGGACGAGGCGCCGATGCTCTTCAACGGGGAGCAGGTCGGCGACGGCTCGGGCCCGGAGGTCGACATCGCCGTCGACCCGGTGGACGGCACCTCCGCCGCCGCCAAGGGGCTGCCCGACGCGGTCGCGGTCGTGGGCCTGTCCGAGCGGGGCACGATGTTCGACCCGGGGCCCTGCGTCTACATGCACAAGCTGGTCGTCCCGGGCGCCGCCGCCGGCGCCGTCGACCCCGAGGCGCCCATCGCGGACGTCCTGGCGGCGGTGGCCCGCGCGCTCGGCAAGCGCCAGGAGGACCTCACGGTCGCCGTCCTCGACCGTCCCCGGCACGCAGAGCTCGTCGCGGACATCCGTCGCGCGGGGGCGGCGGTCCGGTCGCTGCTCGACGGCGACGTCGCCGGTGCCATCGCCGTGGGGCAGCCGGACTCGGGGGTCGACCTGCTGGTCGGCGTCGGGGGCACGCCCGAGGGCGTGATCGCCGCCTGCGCGCTGCGGTGCAGCGACGGCGAGCTGTTCGGCCGGCTCCAGCCGCGGGACGACGGCGAGCGGGCCGCCGCCCTGGACTTCGGACACGACCTCGACCGCATCCTCACCACCACCGACCTCGTGTCGGGCGACGACGTGTTCTTCGGCGCCACGGGTGTCACCACGGGCGCACTGCTGCGCGGCGTCCGCTTCCAGCGGGACGCGGTGGTCACGCAGTCGCTGTCCATGCGCTCGAGGTCCGGGGCGATCCGCGTCATCGAGACCCGGCACGACCGCAGCCGCTCCAACCTCATCCGCCACTGACCAGGCGCCACGACGTCCGGCGCCACCCGAGCACAGGAGCGACCGTGCCCATCTCCGAACGGCTCAGCCCCGGGAACCGCGCCGCCGCCCTCGAGCGGCTGGCGGCGGAGGAGCTCGACGTCCTGGTCATCGGTGGCGGCGTCGTCGGTGCGGGCGCCGCGCTCGACGCGGTCACCCGGGGGCTGAAGGTGGGACTGGTGGAGGCGCGGGACTACGCCGCCGGCACCTCGAGCCGGTCCAGCAAGCTCTTCCACGGCGGCCTGCGCTACCTCGAGCAGTTCGACTTCGGCCTCGTCTTCGAGGCGCTGCGGGAGCGCCGCCTGGTGCTCGACACCCTCTGCCCGCACCTGGCCAGGCCGGTCCCCTTCATCTATCCCCTGCAGAAGCGCATCGACCGGGCCTACGTCGGGCTGGGCATCGGCGTCTACGACGTGATGGGTGCCGGGCGCGGCGTGCCCGGACACCTCCGGCACCTGGGCCGCCGGAAGACGGCGGAGTCCTTCCCGTCCGGGCGGCGGTCGGCGATCCGGGGCGCCGTCCGCTTCTACGAGGGCCAGGTCGACGACGCGCGGCACACCATGATGCTGGCCAGGACCGCGGCCGCGTACGGCGCGCTGTGCGTGAACAGCACGCGGGTCACCGAGTTCCTCCGGGAGAGCGACCGGATCGCCGGGGTCCGGGTGCGCGACCTGGAGGGCGGCGGCGAGTTCCCCATCCGGGCGCAGCAGGTGATCAACGCGGCCGGGGTCTGGACCGACGAGATCCAGCAGATGGTCGGCGGGAGGGGGCAGTTCCAGGTCCGCGCGTCGAAGGGCGTCCACCTGGTCGTGCCCCGGAACCGGATCAACAGCGCCACCGGCGTCATCACCCGCACCGAGAAGAGCCTGCTGTTCATCATCCCGTGGGGCAGCCACTGGATCATCGGGACGACCGACACCGAGTGGGACCTCGACCTGGCGCACCCGGCCGCGAGCAGCAACGACATCGACTACCTGCTCGAGCACGCGAACGGGCTGCTGCAGGACCCGCTCACCCGGGAGGACGTCGTGGGCGTCTACGCCGGGCTGCGGCCGTTGCTCTCCGGGGAGTCCGAGGCGACGAGCAAGCTCTCCCGCGAGCACGCGGTCGCCAGTCCCGTGCGTGGCCTGACCGTCATCGCGGGCGGCAAGTACACGACCTACCGGGTGATGGCCAAGGACGCCGTCGACTCCGCCGTGCACGGCCTGGAGCGCACGGTGCCGCCGTCGATCACCGAGCGGATCCCCCTGGTCGGCGCGGAGGGCTACCTCGCCGCGCACAACGCGCGCCGGCTCACCGCCGAGCGCACGGGCCTGCCGCTGTCGACGGTGGAGCACCTGCTGGGGCGGTACGGGACCCTCAGCGGGGAGCTCTTCGACCTCATCTCCGAGCACCCCGCACTGCGCGAGCCGCTGGCGGGCGCACCGGAGTACCTGAAGGTCGAGGCGCTCTACGCGGTCAGCCACGAGGGAGCCCTGCACCTGGACGACGTCCTGACCCGCCGCACCCGGATCTCGATCGAGGTGCCCGACCGTGGCGTCGCCGCGGCCCGTGACGTCGCGGAGATCGTCGCGCCGCTGCTCGGCTGGGACGCCGAGCACGTCGAGCGGGAGGTGGCGCACTACCGGTTGCGGGTCGAGGCCGAACGGGAGTCGCAGGAGCAGGTGGACGACCGCACCGCCGACGCCGCACGCCTGGGCGCGCCGGACGTGCGGGTGGGCGCGGCCAGCATGGCCTGACCGGCGCACCGGCCGCGGATCCCGTGGCGGCCCCACCGGCTCCGGCACACGCGGCTCAGCCGCGGTGCAGCCGCCGGTGCAGCTCCCGGACCTGCTCGTCCAGGCCCCGCGCCGGACCGTCGACGGCGACGCCCGGTGCCACCTCGGTCACCGGCAGTGGGCGCACCGGCCCCGGCGGGACGCCGAGCTCGGCCAGCCACCCGGTCAGCTGCGCCGAGGAGCTGGCGTACACGATGCGGCCGAGGCCGACCCAGCCGTGCGCGGCCGCGCACATCGGGCAGTGCTCGCCCGACGTGTAGACCGTGCTCGCCGCCCGGTCCCCCGGGGACAGGTGCGTGGCCGCCCACCGGGCGATCGCGAACTCCGGGTGCTGTGTGGCGTCGCCGCCGGCCACCCGGTTGCGGTCCTCGAACCGCACGGTGCCGTCCGGGCCGACCAGCACCGACCCGAACGGCTCGTCCCCGGCGTCCAGCGCCTCGGTGGCCAGCTCGACGCAGCGCCGCAGGTGGGCCCGGTCGACGTCGGTGAGCACACCGCGATCCTGCCCCACCGCCGGCGGGGACGGCACCGGCACCGGTCAGGGCACCAGGTCCACCGCCGCGCGGAACGAGCCGTCCATGTGGAACGGCGTGGAGACGTGCTCGTGGGTGATCAGCCAGGTGCCCCCGGTCCGGTGCAGGCACAGCGTGGCCCGGAACCACATCGTGAACCCCTCGGCCGACCCCTTCGGTGTCGCGCTCATCCGCACCAGGCCGTGGGCGACGGCCAGGTCCCCGTCCACCGTGACCGCGAGGTCGGAGGTGTCGTACTCCATCCCCGGCTCGAACGTGGCGAACCACGCGCGGTGGCTGCCGGGGTCGAGCACCTCGGCCGGTGGCCGGCGCAGCGGCGGCGCCAGGTCGAAGACGACGACCGCGGGCGCGTGGTGGCCGACGAGACGATCGGCGTCCCGCTCCTCGATCGCGCGGCTCCGGTCCTCGATCACCGCGCGGACCTGCTGTTCGCCGTGCGTCCCCGTGGCCTGGGCGGGCTGTCCGTGCTGCAGGCTGGTCATGGCCGATCCTCTCTCCCCAGGCCCCCGGTCGGGACCCGTCGGTGAGGTGTCGGAGCCGGGCCGCCGGCTTCGACACGGTGGTGTCGGCGGAGGCCGCGGCCCGAGGAGGACCCCGTGAGGTACCTGATCCTGATCCAGAGCAACCCGCGGTCCCGCGAGGTCTGGGAGGGCCTGTCGGACGAGCAGCGCGCCGCCTTCGGGCGGGCCCACCTGGCGCTCACCGACGAGCTGGTGGGCACGGGCGAGCTGGTGGTCTCCGAGGGGCTGCCCGACCCCTCGGCCGCCACCCTCGTGAGCGTGCGCGACGGGCGGACGCTCACCAGCGACGGCCCGTTCGCGGAGGCCAAGGAGTACCTGGCCGGGTTCTACCTCGTGGACGTCGCCGGCCTCGACCGGGCCGTGGAGATCGCCGCGAGGGCGCCGGACGCCGCGACCGGCTCGGTCGAGGTCCGTCCGGTCCACGACCTCGGCCAGTTCGACCTGTGACCGGGACCGGCGGCCGGGCGTGCGGCACACCGCAGCTCGAGGACCTGCTCCGCGCGCTCACGCCCCAGGTGCTGGCTGCCCTGTTGCGCCGCGGCGGCTCCTTCGACACGTGCGAGGACGCCGTCCAGGAGGCCCTCCTCGCGGCGGCGTCCCAGTGGCCGGCCGAGGGAGTGCCGCGCGACCCCGCCGGCTGGCTGGTCACCGTGGCCACCCGCCGGTGGACCGACGCGTGGCGGCAGGACGTCGCACGTCGCCGCCGGGAGGAGTCGGTGGCGGCGCGGGAGCCGGACGAGCCGGTCGTCGCCCGCGCGGCCGACGACACGCTGACACTGCTCCTCCTCTGCTGCCACCCGGCACTGACCGCGGACGCCCAGGTGGCGCTCACGCTGCGCGCCGTGGGCGGTCTGACCACCGCGGAGATCGCCGGCGCGCTGCTGGTGCCCCCGGCGACCGTGGGGCAGCGCATCAGCCGGGCGAAGCAGCGGATCAGGGCCGGCGGCGCGCGTTTCGAGCTGCCCTCGCCCGACGCCCGTGCCGAGCGGGTGGCCGCCGTCCGCGACGTGCTCTACCTGGTGTTCACCGAGGGGCACACCGCCAGCTCCGGCGCGGTCCTGCACCGGGTCGACCTCAGCAGCGAGGCGATCCGGCTGACCCGGCAGCTGCACGAGGCCCTGCCCGGGGACGGCGATACGGCCGGCCTGCTCGCGCTGATGCTGCTCACGGACGCCCGGCGCCCGGCGCGGACCCGGCCCGACGGCAGCCTCGTGCCCCTGGCCGAGCAGGACCGCCGGCTCTGGGACCGGGCCGCGATCGCCGAGGGGGTCGCCCTCGTCTCCGCCGCCCTGGCGACGACACCGGTCGGCGCCTTCCAGCTGCAGGCCGCCATCGCCGCCGTCCACGACGAGGCCGCCCGCGTCGAGGACACCGACTGGCTGCAGGTCCTGGGGCTCTACGAGCTGCTCCGCACGATCGACCCCGGCCCCATGGTCGCCCTCAACCGGGTCGTCGCCGTCGCCATGGTCCGGGGGCCCGAGGCGGGCCTGGCCGAGCTGGACGCACTGGTCGCCGGGTCGTCGCTGGCCGGACACCACCGGACCGCCGCCGTCCGCGCCCACCTGCTGGAGCGGGCGGGACGGCCGGGCGCCGCGTGCAGCGAGTACGAGCGGGCCGCCTCCCGCACGCTGAACCTGCCGGAGCGCCGCTACCTGGAGCGGTGCGCGCAGCGCCTGCGGACCGGCGGGAGCGAGTAAGATCGGCGCCGACGCCAGCTCGGTGTCACGCCCCTCCGCTGGCGGAGGGAGATCGGCGGTCCCTCTCATGGGGCTCACCACTGCACGCACGTCCCCCCGGCCCGGAACGGTCCGGTCGTGACGACCATCCGGGTCACCCGCCGGCACCAGGTACGGCTCGAGCTGATCGAGCCCGTGTCCCCACGGACGACGCTCGACGGGGCGTGGTGGCCCCGCACCCAGGACCTGTCCCAGGAGCTGTCCGGCCTGGTCGAGGAGCTGCACCGCCGGGGGATCAGGGTGACGCGGGTGGGCTACCACCCCACCGCCTGGGGCCCGACGCCACGGCGGCTGGAGGCCGACGGCCGGACCATCCGCCTGGGCTGGTTCCGCGGCCTCGATCCCCACCAGCTGAACCTGACCGGTGACCCGGCCCGCGGCCGGGTGGACCTGCTCGTGATCCCGCCCGACACGACGGCGGCATCCGCGGAGCAGGCCTTCGCCGCGGCCGGTGACCGCGCCAACCAGCAGACACCCACCGCACTGCTCGACGCGCTCGGCGCGGCCGGTCCGCCGGTCGAGCGGCCCACCGCGGTCGCCGACGCGTCGTCGACGTGACCAAGACGCTGCGGGTGGCCGGGACGGACCTCGTGTGGGAGGTCGAGGACTCCGTCGACCTCCCGAGCCGGGCCGAGGAGATGGTGACCGCGCGGGCGAGCAACCAGGTCGTGACGATCATGGCGCGCCTGCCGGGCCAGCGGGAGTTCGCGCACGTGACCCTGGCGCCCGGACAGCTCGCGTGGTGGTCGCTGGGCGAGGAGGGCGGCACGAGCCCGGTGCACGGGGGCTGAGCGGGGAGCTCAGCGGCGAGGCCGGTCCGACGGCGGGTCGGGGTGCAGCATCCGGGAGCAGCGGGCGTCGCGGAGGTGGGCGGCGACCGCCGGCGAGACGGACGCCAGGCGCAGGGACGCCTGCCGCAGGCGCATCCAGTCGTCGGCCTCGTGGACCGGCGCCATCCCGTCCTCGTCGACGGCGTGGACCCCGGCGAGGTCCAGGACGAGTTCCTCGGGGCCGCCGTCGACGGTGAACATCGACAGGAACAGGCGCAGCCGGCCCGCGGTGTCCGCGTTCAGCTGACCTCCGATGCGCAGCACCACCGACTGCTGGCGCAGGCTCAGGACGAGGCGCTCGGGGCAGTCCTCCGGGGGAGGGGGGTCGGCCGGCGGGAGGTCCTCCCTGACCACGTGCAGACCGTGCCGTGACCGTTCAGCCATGTGACGCTTCGCCCCCGGGCAGTCGGACGTGCCGCTGCCGGGTCCGGGGCAGTGCCCGCTCGCGCGGGCCTGGGGCCGAGCCTACGGCCGCGGAGCCGGCCGCGCTGGTCCTGGCGACCGGCCCCGCAGAGCGCCGGAGGAGGCTCAGCTCTTCTTGTCGGTGGTGGTGAGCCGGTCCATCTGCGACCGGGTGTCGGCCTTGACCTTGCGCTCCGAGCGCTTCTCCTTGAGGGACTTGCCGGACTTCTTCGACATCGAGTGTCGGGGGGACTTGTCGGCCATGAGGCGCTCCCTAGTCGGGAGCCTGAGCGGCTCCGTGCCCGAACGCTACGCCCAGCGGCCGCGGGCGTCGGCGTCCGTCGCGCGGGCCTCCGATCCGGGTGGCCGGGCGACCGGGCTCAGACCTCGACGGCGGTGCCGCAGATGCCGCAGACCTCGAGCCGCCGGCGTCCCCACCGGGCGACGGGCACGAAGAACACCGTCAGCTGCCGGGACTGCCGCACCCGCGCCCACCGCGTGGTGTTGCCGCAGCGGGGACAGGTGCGGACGTCCCCCGGGCCCAGGTCCTGCTGACGGGTGCCGAGGCCGAAGAGGAAGAACACACCGCCAGCGTAGGCAGGGGTCCCGCCGTCACCCTCCAGCGCAGGACGCCCACGGCCGGCCCACCGCGCCCTACGCTCTGCTCCGCCCGGGCCCGCCGGGCCGGACCCGGAGGAGGGCGCGTGCCCGGCGACGTCGAGGTACCCCCTGGCCGGAGCCCGTGGAAGTGGAGCCGCACCGGCGAGACGCGCCGCGTGCTGCTCGACGCCGCCCGCGCGGTCTTCGCCGAACGCGGCTTCGCCGACGCCGCCGTGGCCGAGGTCGTCGAGCGGGCCGGGTCCAGCGTGGGCAGCCTCTACCACCACTTCGGCGGCAAGAGCGAGCTGTTCCTGGCGCTGTGGGAGGACTGGCAGGGCAGCCAGGAGCAGCGCGCGGCCCGGGCGGTGGCGGCGGCGCGCGCGGCGGGGGAGACCCGGCCGCTCGCGCTCTTCGTCGCCGGCGCCCGCGGCTTCCTGCGCGGCTCCTGGGAGGGCCGGGCCGTGGGCGGCCTGTTCGTCGACGCCGACGGCCCGCCCGGGTTCGAGCTCATGCGCCGTCGCCGGGCCTCGGAGTGGCTGCGGCAGAACGCCGTCCTGCTGCGGACGCCGGACGACGCCCTCGGCCGCCTCACCGTCTCCGTGCTGACCCAGGTCATCGGCGAGGCCGCGCGGGAGGTCATGGGCAGCCGCACCCGCCGGGAGGCCGAGGCGGTCACCGAGGCGGCCATCGCGATGATCGACCGGCTGGGCGCCGGGCTCGGCGACGAGGTCAGCGCCCGCCCAGCGGACGCACCGTCCCCTCCCGCGCCACGGTGAGCACCAGCCGGCCGGCCCCGGTCCGCGGGTGCGCGGACCGGGGCCGGGTCGGCCGGTCAGCGGTGCAGCAGCTCCCCGAAGCGGGCGCTGCTCTCGTCGATCGCCGTCTGGGCGGCCGGCGAGGCGGTGCCCATGTCGAAGAAGCCGTGGATCAGCCCGTCGTAGCGGGTGACCGAGGCCTCCACACCGGCGGCGCGCAGCGCCTGGCCGTAGGCCTCGCCCTCGTCGCGCAGCGGGTCGAACTCCGCCGTCACGACGACCGCCGGCGGCAGGCCGGACAGGTCGGCCGCGTGCAGCGGCGACAGCCGCGGGTCCTCCGCGTCCTCGAACGCGCCGACGTAGTGCCCGTAGAACCAGTCCATCGTCGGCTGCTCGAGGAAGTAGCCCCGCGCGTTCTGCACGCGGGAGGGGTACTCGCCCATCGCGTCGACGGCCGGGTAGATCAGGAACTGGCCGGCCAGCCGGGTGCCCTCGGCGGTCAGCGCCTGCGCGACGACGGCGGCCAGGTTCCCGCCCGCGCTGTCGCCGGCGACGGCGATCCGGTCGTCGCCGCCGAAGCGGTCCACGTGCTGCGCGATCCACCGGGCCGAGGCCACGGCGTCGTCGGCGGCGGCGGGGAACGGGTGCTCCGGCGCGAGCCGGTAGTCGACGGCGACGACGACCGCCCGGCTGCCCCGGCAGACGTGGCGGGCCATGTTGTCGTGGGTGTCGAGGTCGCCGATCACCCAGCCGCCGCCGTGGAAGAAGACGACGGTCGGGAACGGCCCCTCGCCCTCGGGCCGGTACACCCGCGCGCGCAGGTCGCCCTCGGCGCCGGGCACGGTCAGCTCCTCGGTGCTGCCGACGGGCACGACCTGCTCGGGGGTCCGGACGCCGGCGGTCAGCGCCAGGTACTGCGCGCGACCGACGTCGGGTGTCCCCTCGTACATCGGGGGCATGCCCGACTGCTCCAGCACGGTCAGCAGGGCGGCGGTGTGCGGGTCGACCGGCACGGTTCTCCTCTTTCTCGGGGGGTGGTGGGGGGTGTGGGTCAGGAGTAGCGGAGGCCGTCGTCCAGGTCGGCCGCGGGCAGCGTGTCCCGCTCCTCCACGTACTCCTTGAGGTGGGTCCAGGGCTCGCGGTCGCCGCGCTTGAACAGCAGGTGCTGGGAGCGCACGACGTAGCCGGCGTTGAAGTTCTCCGGGTCGGCCCAGGGCAGCAGCGGCATGTCGGCGTCCTCCGGCCGCAGCGTCGGGACGACGACCTCGGCGCCGCGCGCGGCCATGTGCTCGAGCAGCCGGCAGACGAAGGCGCTGACCAGGTCGGCGCGCAGCGTCCAGCTGTGCCGGAAGTAGCCGAAGACGTAGGCCATGTTCGGCACGCCGGTGATCATGATGCCGCGGTAGGTGACCCGCTCGGTGAAGTCGACCGGCTCGCCGTCCACGGTGAAGGCGACGTCGCCGAACACCGACAGGTCGAAGCCGGTCGCGGTGACGACGACGTCGGCCTCGAGCTCCTCGCCGGAGGCCAGCCGGATGCCGGTCTCGGTGAACGTCTCGATCGTGTCGGTGACCACCGAGGCCGTGCCCCCGCGCAGCGCGGTGAACAGGTCGCCGTCGGGGAGGACCGCCAGTCGCTGCTGCCAGGGCCGGTAGCTCGGGCTGAAGTGCCGCTCGACGTCGAAGCCCTCGGGCAGCAGCGGGCGCATCTCCTCGATGAGGAAGGTGCGCAGCTCGTCCGGGGTCTCGAACGACATGCGCTGCAGCTCGTCGCCCTCGGCGATGTGCGCCCGCCGCAGGATCTCGTGCGTCCAGTCCTCCGGGACGTCGAGCGCCCGCAGGGTCACCGCCAGCTCGTGGGTCTTGGGCCGGGCGATGAAGAACGTCGGCGAGCGCTGCAGCATCGTCACGTGCGCGGCGGTCTGCGCGAGGGCGGGCACCACCGTCGCCGCGGTCGCGCCGGAACCGATGACGACCACGCGCTTCCCGGCGGTGTCGAGGTCGTCGGGCCAGTGCTGCGGGTGCACGACCTCCCCGCGGAAGCGGTCCATCCCGGGCCACTCGGGCGTGTGCGCCCGCCGGTGGTCGTAGTAGCCCTGGCACATCCACAGGAAGCCGGCGGTGAGGCGCAGCTGCTCGCCGGTGTCCTCGCGGGTGACCTCGACGGTCCAGCGCCGCTCCCCGGTCGACCAGCTCGCGGCGGTCACCCGGTGCCGGTGGTGGATGCGCGGGCCGAGGCCCGACTCCTCGACCACCTCGTCGAGGTAGGCGAGGATCTCCTCGGCCGTCGCGATCGACGGTCCCCGCTACGGCTTGAACGAGTAGCCGAAGGTGAACAGGTCGCTGTCGGAACGGACGCCGGGGTAGCGGTGGGTCCACCACGTGCCGCCGCGCGCCGGCAGGGCGTCGAGGACGACGAAGCTGCGCTCCGGGAACCGGGTGGTCAGGTGGTGGGCGGCGTCGATGCCGGAGATGCCCGCGCCGACGACGAGGACGTCGACGTGCTCGGGGACGACGGCGTCCCCGCGCGGCCCCTCCTGCCCGGGTGCGCGGGTGGGCAGCTCGCTCGTGGTCAAGGGGGACCTCCCGGGACGGCATGACCTGTGTCACGAACCTAGACCGGCCGGGCTCGGTTGACCAGAACGCCGTTCGGATTCGTCCGCGCCGCCCCGGGCCCGTCCGGCGGCGGCCGGGTGGGACCAGCGACCAGCGACTAGGTTCGGGAGCCGACACGAGCCGACACGAGCCGACGTCGAGGAGGGCACGGATGGGGCAGTCCGGCAGGTCGGTGCTGGTCACCGGCGGCAACCGGGGGATCGGGCTGGCCATCGCGCGGGCCTTCGCCGAGCAGGGCGACCGGGTGGCGGTCACCCACCGCGGCAGCGGTGCTCCGGACGGGCTGCTCGGCGTGCAGTGCGACGTCACCGACGCCGCCGCCGTCGACCGGGCCTTCGGCGAGGTCGAGGAGGCCCAGGGCCCGGTCGAGGTCCTGGTCAGCAACGCCGGCATCACCCGCGACGGGCTGCTGATGCGGATGAAGGAGGACGACTTCACCGACGTCCTCGACGCCAACCTCACCGCCGCCTACCGGGTGTCCAAGCGGGCCGCGGCGAGGATGGTGCGCGCCCGCTCGGGGCGGATGGTCTTCGTCTCCTCCGTCGTCGGCCTGCTGGGCTCGGCCGGCCAGGCGAACTACGCGGCGTCGAAGGCGGGCCTGGTGGGCCTGGCCCGCTCGATCGCGCGCGAGCTGGGCAGCCGCGGGATCACCGCCAACGTGGTGGCCCCGGGCTTCGTCGAGACCGACATGACCGCCCAGCTGCCGGAGAAGCGGCAGCAGGAGATCCTCGGGCAGGTGCCGCTGGGCCGGTACGCCTCGGCGGAGGAGGTCGCGGGCGTGGTGCGCTTCCTGGCGAGCGACGCGGCGGGCTACATCACCGGGGCGGTCGTCCCGGTCGACGGCGGACTGGGGATGGGGCACTGATGAGTGGCATGGCGGGTAGCGGGATCCTGGCGGGCAAGAAGATCCTGGTCACCGGTGTGCTCACCGAGGCGTCGATCGCCTACGCAACCGCCCGGATCGCGCAGGAGCAGGGCGCCACCGTCGTCCTGTCCAACTTCGGCCGCGCCCTGTCGCTGTGCCAGCGGATCGCCAAGCGGCTGCCGCAGGAGGCGCCGGTCGTCGAGCTCGACGTGACGGACACCGAGCACCTGTCGACGCTGGCCGACCGGCTGCGCGAGCACGTCGGCGACACCCTCGACGGCGTCGTCCACTCCATCGGCTTCGCGCCGCAGGAGGCCATGGGGGAGGGCTTCCCGGAGGTGGCGTGGGAGCACGCGGCCACCGCCTTCCAGGTGTCGACGTGGTCGATGGCCTCCCTCACCCAGGCCTGCCGGCCGCTGTTCGGCGAGACCGCCTCCGTCGTGGGGCTGACCTTCGACGCCACCGTCGCCTGGCCGGTCTACGGCTGGATGGGCGCGGCCAAGGCGGCGCTGGAGTCGACCTCCCGCTACCTGGCCCGCGAGCTCGGACCCGAGGGCGTGCGGGTCAACCTGGTCGCCGCCGGCCCGCTGCGCAGCATGGCGATGAAGTCCATCCCGGGCAGCGCCCAGTTCGAGGAGGCCTGGGAGGGCCGCGCGCCGCTGGGCTGGTCGGTCACCGACACGGAGCCCGCGGGCAAGGCCGTGGTCGCGCTGCTGTCGGACTGGTTCCCCGCCACCACCGGGGAGATCGTGCACGTCGACGGGGGCTTCCACGCCGTCGGCGTGTAGAGGCCACAGCGCCACGCCGTCGGCGTCCAGGCGCATCCGTGCGCACCCCGTCCCGAGAAGAGAGTCCGTGCCCCGCGCCACCGTCGACCTCCACCCCGGCCAGCGACCCGACGAGGACCCGTCACTGGCCGTCCGCAACAACGGGGGCGCGCCGCCGTCGTCCGCCCCCGCGCCGGCCGGCCGCCGCGAGGCGCTGCTGGTGCTGTCCTTCGGCGGCCCCGAGGGCCACGACGACGTCATGCCGTTCCTCGAGAACGTCACCCGCGGCCGCGGCATCCCGCCCCAGCGGCTGCTCGACGTGGCCGAGCACTACCACCACTTCGGCGGGATCAGCCCGATCAACGAGCAGAACAAGGCGCTGATCGCCGCGGTGCAGGCCGAGCTGACGGCAGCAGGGATCGACCTGCCGGTCTACTGGGGCAACCGCAACTGGGACCCCTACGTCGAGGACACCTGGCAGCGGATGACCGACGACGGCATCGAGCACGTCTACGTGCTGGCCACCTCCGCCTACGCCTCCTACTCCGGCTGCCGGCAGTACCACGAGGACGTCGCCCGGGCGCGGATCGCGACCGGCGGGGGCCCCACGGCGGAGAAGCTGCCGCACTACTTCGACGCGCCGGGCTTCGTGCGGGCCAACGCGGACGCGCTCGCCGCCGCGCTGGCGCAGCTGCCCGACGACGTCCGCGGGTCGGCGCGGCTGGTGGCGACGGCGCACTCGATCCCCGACTCGATGGCCGCCGTCGCCGGTCCGGACGGGCACGCCTACGAGGCCGAGCTGACCGCCGCGGCCCGCGCCGTGGTGGACGCCGTGGAGCCGGGCCGGGACGTCGACCTGGTGTGGCAGAGCCGCAGCGGCCCGCCGTCGGTGCCGTGGCTCGAGCCCGACGTCAACGACCACCTGCGGGCGCTGCACGAGAACGGCGAGACGGCGGTCGTGCTGTTCCCGGTGGGCTTCGTCAGCGACCACCTCGAGGTGATCTGGGACCTGGACAACGAGGCGCGCGAGACCGCCGAGGAGCTCGGGATGGCGTTCGTGCGGGCCGGCACCGCGGGCACCCACCCGGCGTTCGTGGCGATGGTCCGCGAGCTGCTCGAGGAGCGCCGCGCCGGCGGGCAGCCCCGGCTGGGCACCAACTGCCCGGCGGCCTGCTGTTTCGTCCAGCGTCCGGCGGCCCGCCCGTCCTGAGGGGCGTTGACCCGGCCGCGGTCCCGGAGTAGACCGTCGGACCATCGGGGGCCGGACGAGGACGGTGCAGCGTGACCCCTGCTGTCGACGTCGATCCCGGCAACGCCGGTCAGCTCGGCGCCTGGGACGGCTCGCAGGGCGCGTACTGGGCCGCCGAGGCCGACCGCTTCGACCGGTCGATCGCCCGCTACGACACCCCGTTCCTGGCCGCGGCCGGCCTGCGCGCCGACGACCGGGTGCTCGACGTCGGCTGCGGCACCGGCCGGACGACGCGGGACGCCGCCCGGGTCGCGGTCCGCGGCTCGGCGCTCGGCGTGGACCTCTCCGCCGCGATGCTCGAGGTCGCCCGGCGGCGGGCGGCCGACGAGGGCCTGGCCAACGTCCGCTTCGAGCAGGCCGACGCCCAGGTCGCGCCCTTCGCCGCGGAGGGGTTCGACGTCGCCGTCAGCCGGACCGGCGCGATGTTCTTCGCCGACCCGGTCGCCGCGCTGGCCAACGTGGGCCGCGCGCTCGTGCCGGGCGGGCGGCTGGTCCTGCTGGTGTGGCAGGCGCTCGAGGCCAACGAGTGGATGACCGAGATCCTGGGCGCCCTGGCCGCCGGGCGCCCGCCGCCCACTCCGCCGCCCGGGGCGCCCGGGCCGTTCTCCCTCGCCGACCCCGCGCGCATCCGGGACGTCCTCACCGCCGCGGGTCACCGTCAGGTGGAGGTCGAGGGTCTGGCCGAGCCGGAGTGGTGGGGCGCCGACGCCGACGACGCCCTGGGGTTCGTGCTCGGCCTCGCCGGCTGGCTGCTCGACGGGCTCGACGACGTCGCCCGGGCCCGGGCCGTGGACGATATGCGGCGGCGCATCGAGGCGCATGCCGGCCCGAACGGCGTCGAGTTCGGTTCGGCCACCTGGCTGGTGACGGCCACGCGCGCGTGAGCCTCCCGCCCGGCCGGCCCGCCGCGCGCGGAAGGCGGGGGGGGGGGGGTCAGCAGGGGACGGCGTTGTAGGCGGCGACCGTGGCCTCGCGGACGGCGGTCGCCAGCGGGCGCAGCGCGTCGTCCCGGGCGGCGGCCTGCGCGTGGGTCACCGCGGCACCGGGGGCGTCGGCCACGGCGAGGTCGAGGACCCGCGCCAGCCGCCGGGCCCGGGCGAGCACCGACAGCGCCAGCGGGTCGGTGTCCGGCGGCAGGCCCGGCGCCTGCGCGGTGCCGAGCCCGGCCAGGAGCGCCGGCACCTCGGGGTTCCAGCGGGCCAGGTCCAGCGCGGCCAGGGTCCGGGCCGCGTCGCCCACGGCGAGGTCCAGCGCCCCCGAGACCCGGCGCAACGACCCCTCGACCGGCGGCGGCCCGGGCGGGAGCCCGTCGAGGGGGAACGCCGTCCACGCGGTCACCTCCGGCCCGAGCTCCTCGGGCACCAGGGCGACGTGCTCGCCGACGGCGGCCTGCCCGGCCTCCGTCGCGAGCGCGGCCAGCCCGGGCGCGCGCGGCAGCCCGCGGACGTCGCCCGGCACGGGCAGCACCAGCCGCAGCCGGCGCTCGCCGAGGCCACGCAGGGCGGTGAGCGCCCAGCCGAGCGGGACGGCGCCGCCGCTGCCGGGCAGGCCGGTGACGCGGTGCGCGCGGTCGTCGGCCAGTGCGTCGAGCGCGGTGTCGTAGGCGGTGCGTCCGGAGAGCCACGCGGTCGCCCAGACCGCGAACCGGCCGGCGAGGAGGTCGTGCACCGGGCGAGGTTACGTCGGCGCCGGAGGGTCCCCGCGGGCACCGGCGGCTCTGGGACACTGTGGGGCATGGCTGCGTGGCTGCTCTGGATGATCGCCTCGGGCCTGTTCGTGGCCGGCGAGGTGGCCAGCGGCGACCTGGTGCTCCTGATGTTCGCCGGCGGGGCCCTCGGCGGCATGCTCGTCGCACTGGCCGGGGGCGCGGTCGCCGTCCAGGTGCTGGCCTTCATCGCCGCCTCGGCGCTGCTGGTGGCCGTCGTCCGGCCGGCGGCCAAGGCGCACCTCGAGAACCGCGTGCCCGGGCACCTCGACGGCGTGCAGGCGCTCATCGGCCGGACCGCCCGGGTGACCCGGCCGGTCGATGCCTCCGGTGGACGCATCCAGGTGGGCGCCGACGAGTGGAGCGCGCGCAGCCAGTACGGCGGCGAGACCTTCGACGTCGGCACGACCGTGCGCATCCTCCAGGTCGACGGCGCCACCGCCGTCGTGGGCGACGCCTTCGAACTGGGGTGACCCGCGCCGCGGAGGCGTGACCCGCGGCCCCGCGGGCGGCAGTATCGGTGACAGCACCGTCCGCGACGGATCGGAGGATCCCGTGAGTGCCGCCCTCATCGCCCTGCTCGTCGTCGCCCTGGTGTTCATCGTGGTCGTGGCCAAGAGCGTGACGATCGTCCCGCAGGCCCAGGCCAAGGTGGTCGAGCGGCTCGGTCGTTACAGCCGCACACTCTCCCCGGGCCTGTCCCTGCTCGTGCCCTTCATCGACCGAGTGCGCGCCACCATCGACCTGCGCGAGCAGGTCATCTCCTTCCCACCGCAGCCGGTGATCACCTCGGACAACCTGCAGGTGGGCATCGACACCGTCGTCTACTTCCAGGTGACCGAGCCGCGGCTGGCCACGTACGGCATCGCCAACTACATCCAGGGCATGGAGCAGCTCACCACCACGACGCTGCGCAACGTCGTCGGCGGGCTCAACCTCGAGGGCGCGCTGACCGGCCGCGACGGCATCAACAGCCAGCTGCGCGAGGTGCTCGACGGCACCACCGGCCCGTGGGGGCTGCGCGTGGCCCGCGTCGAGATCAAGGCGATCGACCCGCCGCCGTCCATCCGCGACTCGATGGAGAAGCAGATGCGCGCCGACCGCGACAAGCGGGCGATCATCCTGCAGGCCGAGGGTGCCCGGCAGTCGGCGATCACCACGGCCGAGGGGCAGAAGGCCTCGGCGATCCTCTCCGCGGAGGGCAAGAAGCAGGCGGCGATCCTCGAGGCCGAGGCCGAGCGGCAGAGCCGCATCCTGCGCGCGGAGGGCGAGCGGGCCGCGCTGTACCTGCAGGCGCAGGGCCAGGCGAAGTCGATCGAGACGGTCTTCCAGGCCATCCACGACGGCAAGCCCGACCAGGGGCTGCTGGCCTACCAGTACCTGCAGACGCTGCCGCAGATCGCCCAGGGCGACGCCAACAAGATGTGGATCGTCCCCAGCGAGTTCAGCAAGGCCCTGGACGGCCTGGCGAAGCTCGGCGGTGCCGACGGCGACGGGCGTTCCTGGATGGACGTCGACCCGACGAGGAACGGCGCGAGCAGGCCGACCGCCGAGATGGACACGTCCGGCTGGTTCGAGTCGGCGCTGCCCCGGGCGGCCGACCAGCCCGAGGCCAAGATCGAGCTCTCCAGCATCGTCGACACCGCGCCGGCCGTCCCCGCACCGGGGATCCCGGACACGACGTCCCTGGCCCGCGCCGCCGAGGTCGAGGCCGCCGTCCCGCCGGCGCAGGGCCAGCCCGACGCCGCGCCGCGCCGCCACTGACCGACTGGAGAAGGACCCTCCTGCCCCCCACCACTCGCGGGCTCGCGGCGGGACCCTGCAGGAGGGCCGCCGTCCCGGGGTCTCAGTCCTTGAGCAGGCCCTCGCGGAGCTTGGCCAGGGTCTGGCTGAGCAGCCGGGACACGTGCATCTGCGAGATGCCGATGTCGGCGGCGATCTGCGACTGGGTCATGTTGCCGAAGAACCGCAGGATGAGGATGCGGCGTTCGCGGGCCGGGATCGTGGCCAGCAGCGGCTGCAGCGACTCGCGGTACTCCACGCCCTCGAGCGCGGCGTCCTCCTCGCCGAGCGTGGCGGCCAGCGTGGGGGAGTCGTCCTCGCCGGAGAGCCGCTCGTCGAGCGAGCTGCTGCGGTAGGCGTTGGCCACGGCGAGGCCCTCGAGGACCTCCTCGCGCGGGATCCCGAGGTGCTCGGCCAGCTCCGACGGCGTCGGTGCGCGGCCGTTCTTCTGCGCGAGCTCGCCGACGGCGGAGTTCAGCGACAGGTGCAGCTCCTGCAGCCGCCGCGGCACGCGCACCGACCAGCCCTGGTCGCGGAAGTGCCGCTTGATCTCGCCGGTGATGGTCGGGACGGCGAAGGAGAGGAACTCGACGCCGCGGTTCGGGTCGAACCGGTCGATCGCCGCGATCAGGCCGAGCGTGCCCACCTGGAGCAGGTCGTCGAAGGGCTCGCCACGGTTGCTGAAGCGGCGGGCGAAGTGCCGGACGAGGGGGAGGTGCTCCTCGACGAGGATCTCGCGCAGCCGCTCCCGGCGCGGGTCGTCCTTCTCCAGGGTGGCGAGCTCGGCGAACAGCGGGGCGGTCCGCTCGGCGCGGCGGCGGTTGTCCGAGATGGGCGGGGCGTCGGGCTCCGCCTCCCGGACGTCCGCGGCCGGTACTGCCGTCGTCTCCTCGGCCGGACCCTCGGGGGTCTCGGACGTGTGGTCGGACAGGGGGTCCTCCTCGACGGCCCGGTGGCTGGCGGCCGCCGGGGTCACGGGGCGACCGAGCGGTTCTGGCCCGCGCCGCCGACGAGTTCGCCCGGGCGCTGGCCGGGCAGGTACTTGTCCATGGAGATGACGGCGACGCGCGCGCTGCCGCCGTCGCCGGCCGGCACCTCGCCCTGCGTCGCGGTGCGACCGTCGACGTTGTCGGCCAGCGTCTGCAGCACCGTCCACCCGAAGCCGTCGCGCGGGACGTCGGTCCCGTCGGCGACCGGCACCCAGGCGTCGATGTGCAGCCCGGCGCGGGTGGTCTCGAAGACCACGGTCAGCGGGGCGTCCCCGAGTGCGATCGCGGCGAGGGTCGCGCACGCCTCGTCCACCGCCAGGCGCAGGTCCTCGACCGAGTCGAGGTCGTAGTCCATGCGGATGGCCAGGTCACCGGCCATCGCGCGCACCGCGGGGAGCTGGGTCGGCGTGGTGGGCACGCGCAGCTCCAGTCGTTCGGCGCGCCGGCCGTCCTGCGCGAGGGCACTCCTCGAGTCCGCCATCCGTCGTCTGCTCCTCATCCGTCTGCCGTGGCCGGCCGCCTGCGCGAGGCCCGTGCGGGCCACCGAGCTCCGGGGCCGCGGCTGCTGGTGCACCATCCTGCCCGGCCGCCCGGTCCGGGCTGCGCGCGGGGCCGGCCCCGCCGTCCAGCACACCCGCCTACCCGCCGGGACCGGCTGCGCAAACACGCACGTCGCCGTCCCGGTGGCGGTCCGCCGGGGCCGTCAGGCGCGGTTGCCGGGGTGCTGGCCCTGTTGTCTGCTTGTCCCGGATGAACGCCAGCCAGGGCAGACCGCCGCCGGGGCCCCGTCCCGCCGAGGACGCGGGCCCGGCGGCACTCCTCGCGGCCCTGGAGCACGCGCCGTCGGCCCTGTGGTTCCTCACCGGCCCGGGTGCGCGCACGCTCTGGGCCAACGCCCGCGCCCGCGCCCTGGTGCCCGACGCCGCCGACCTGCCCGTCGTCGGGGGCCCAGGTGTCGCCGACCTCGTGGCCGCCGTGCTGGACAGCGGCCGGCCCGAGACGCTGACCGGCGTCCTCCCCGGGCTCGGGGTGCCGATGACCGTCACGCTGCGCCCGCTGCCGACCGGCGGGGTGCCCGGGGTCGTGCTGGTGGCCGAGGGACGCGACGAGCGCCCCCACGGCGCCGCCGCCGACGACGAGCACGCGGCGCAGGACCCCGCCGGGCAGGACGCCGTCGGGGAGGCCCAGCTCTCCCTGCTGCCCCCCTCGCTGCCGCTGCTCCCGGACGTGCGGCTGTCCGGCAGCTACCACCCGGCGAGCTCGGTGCGGGCGGCCGGCGGCGACTTCTACGACGCGGTGTCCCTCGGTCACGGCCGGCTGGCGCTGGTCATCGGGGACGCCGTCGGCCACGGCGTCCCCGCCGCGGCGGCGATGAGCCGGCTGCGCGGGGCGCTGCGCTCCAGCGCGCTGCGCGACCCGTCCCCGGCATCGGTGCTCGCCGCCCTCGACGACTTCGCCGCCCAGATGGACGACGTGCAGGGCGCGTCGGTCTTCTACGCCGTCCTCGACGCCGGGACCGGCGGGCTCGCCTACGCCGCGGCCGGCCACCCGGCACCGCTGCTCGTGCACGCCGACGGCAGCACCACCTACCTGCCCGTGATCGCCCGGCCGCCGCTGGGCACGCTGCGCGGTGCCCCGACCCCGGTCGCCCGCGCGGACCTCGAGCCGGGCGCGACGCTGGTCCTCTACTCCGACGGCGCGGTCGCCACCAGCGGCCCGCCGCCGGCACAGGGGATCCTGCGGCTGACCGAGGTGGCGCGGGCCGCGCTGGCCGAGCCGGCCGCCCTCGACGGCGAGGCCATGGCCGGGCTGGCCGGTGCCATCGCCGCGGGCCTGCTCACCGGCCACGGCCGACCCGACGACATCGCGGTCCTGGTCACCCACCGTCTGGCCCGCTCGGTACAGCCACTGCAACTGGACCTGCTCGCCGTCCCCGCGTCCCTGCCCGCCGTGCGCCGCCGGCTGAGCGCGTGGCTGACCGCGCTGGGCATGGGCGAGGAGGACCGGGTCGGCGTCATGGTGGCCGTGGGGGAGGCCTGCGCCAACGCCGCCGAGCACGCCTACCGCGACGCCGAGCCCGGTCCGGTGCAGGTGACCGCCGCGGTCGACGTCGACGGCGTGCTGACCGTGACCGTCCGCGACGAGGGCACCTGGCGCCCGCCGGACCGCGACCCGGGCGACCGCGGCCGCGGGCTGCTGATCATGCGGCAGCTCGTCGACGGCATGGTCGTGCAGGGCGAGCACGGCACCACCGTCACCCTGCGGACCCGGTTGCGGCAGTCGCCAGACGAGGAGCCCGAGCACCTGGCCGCGGGTATCGGCGCGGCCGTCGTCGTCGACCGGTCGGGCAGCAGCCCGGTGGTGCGGGCCGCCGGCGACGTCGACATGGTCAGCGCCGCGCAGCTGCGGATCCGGCTGCTCGAGGCCAGCCACGGCGGCACCGTCCGTGTCGAGCTCGACCTCACCGCGGTCACGCTCTTCAGCAGCGCGGCGGTGCGGGTGGTGCTGGCCGTGGCCGCCATCGCCGAGGCCGAGAGCTGGCGGCTGGTGGTGCACGCGCCCGCCGGCGGGGTCACCCGGCACATCCTCGAGGTCAGCGGGCTCGAACGGCTGGTCGAACTGCGCTGACGGTTTGGGGCACGCCTGCGGTGCCCATCCACGGAGGATGAGACTGCGGCGCAGCGACGTGCACGGCCCCGGCTGGACCCGGCGCCGTGCCGGCCGCGGCTTCTCCTACCGCGACGAGACCGGCGCGCTGATCAAGGACCCCGACCGGCTCGACCGCATCCGGTCGATCGCCATCCCGCCGGCGTGGAAGGACGTCTGGATCTGCCCGTGGCCCAACGGGCACATCCAGGCCACCGGGCTGGACGCCGCCGGTCGCCGTCAGTACCGCTACCACGACGCCTGGCGGGCCCGGCGGGACGCGGAGAAGCACGAGCGGGTGCTGGCCATCGCCCAGGAGCTGCCCGAGGTCCGGGACCGGGTGGCGGCCGCCCTGCGCACCCGCGGACCCAACCGTGAGCGGGTGCTGGCCTGCGCCCTGCGCCTGCTGGACCTGGGCACCTTCCGGATCGGCAGCGAGGAGTACGCCGAGGAGAACGGTACCTACGGGCTGGCGACGCTGCGCCGGGAGCACGTCAGCGTGCGCGGGGAACGGACGTTCTTCCGCTACACCGCCAAGGGCGGCATCGAGCGGGAGGTCGAGATCACCGACCGGCCGACCGCCACCGTCGTCCGGCAGCTGCTCGAGCGGCCCGACGACGCCGGGGACGAGCTGCTCGCCTACCAGACCGCGGACGGCACCTGGCGCGACGTCACCAGCGACGAGATCAACGCCTACCTCAAGGAGGTCAGCGGGGCCGAGATCACCGCGAAGGACTTCCGGACCTGGAACGCGACGGTCCTGATGGCGGCCGCGCTGGCCGAGCAGCCTCCGCCGAGGAACAAGACGGCGCGGCAGAAGACGATCAAGGCCGCCTACGTGCGGGTGTCCGAGCACCTGGGCAACACCCCGGCGGTGTGCAGGGCGAGCTACGTCGACCCACGGGTGGTCGACCGGTACGAGCAGGGGGAGACCGTCGCCCACGCCCTGGCCGGGTTGGCGGACGCCGACGACGACCGCGAGGCGCAGAAGGTGCTGGAGGCCGCGGTCTGCCAGATGCTCTCGGCCTGAAGCGCCACGAAGGCCCCACCGCTGGGGGGGCCTTCGTCGCACGGCCCCGTCGCGGGGAGGACGGGGTCCTTCCTCAGCGGGCGCTGCTGTCCACGATGGTGAACAGGTCGATCAGGCCGGTGACCTCCAGCGGGCGGGTGACCGCCCGGGTGGTGGCGACGAGTCGCAGGTCGACGTCGCGCGCGCGGGCCGACTTCTGGGTCTCGACGAGGACGGCCAGGCCGGCGGAACCGAGGAACTGGACGCCGGACAGGTCGATGACCAGCTCGCGGGGCTGCTGCTCGAGCTGGGTGTCGAGCGAGGAGCGCAGCACCGGGGCGGTGAACGTGTCGACCTCGCCGACGACCGTCACCGTGACCGCGCCGTCCTCACCGGTGGAGGTCGCGAGCGTGATCACGTCGTCGAAGGGTGCCTCCGTGCCCTCGTTCGACACGTCGTGCTGCCCCCCGGCAGGCAGGTCGGATGCGGTCACGGACGCAGCTCCTCTCAGCGGTCGCACCGATCGGTACGGCCACCGGTCAATCTACCGACGCGCGCGCCGGGACGTGGTCACCCCTGGGGTGGACCGGTGGTCCTCCAGGGCACACCGGGGGCCGTGGGCCGGCCGGCGCGTACGGCTGACTGCTCAACCGCGTCCTCAAACGTAGACAACCGGATGGCGAGACGCCAACCAGCCCGGTGGGACGCCTCCGGGGCGTCCCACCGGGCCGGCCGGCGCGGTGTGCCGGGTCGGTGCGGGAGGCGTCAGGGATCGATCAGGTGGACGGCGGCCTCCTCGGGGCCCTCTCCGCCTGCCCTGAGATCGGCGGTGGCCTCGACGTCGTCGGCGGTCCGGTTGGTGCCGGAGTCGCTCTCCGGCGTCGTCGAGGTGTCCTGCTCCAGCTGCATGGACGCCGCCTGCGGGTCCTCGGCCGGGCGGACGCCCGGCTGCACGTCGGGCTCCTCGCGGTCGAGGCGGCCGGACAGCGACTCGCCCTCCGACTGCTCGAACGCGGTGGTGCCGAAGTCGGTGACCGCGCCCGGGTCCTCGCCGGGCATCGGCGCGAACTGGGGGTCCTCCGCCGTCTGCATGGTGGGGGAGTCGTCCTGGGCGATCTCGGGGATGCCCTCGTCCTCGGGGAAGACGTCGCGGGCGGTCTGGCCCTCCGGCTGGGTCATCTGCACGTCCTCTCTGCTCGGGCCACCGAGGGGCGCGGACCGGCGACGCCGGTGCGGGCCCCCCGTGGGGGACTGCTCCCCGGCCTACCCGGGTGCCGCCGTCCCATGCAGCCGCGGCGGGCGGGCGGTGCCGCACGCGCCACCCGGCATGGGCACGCGCCACCCGGCATGGGCAGTGCCCCCGCCGGGTAGCGCGCCCGGCATGGCTATCGCAGACGAGGTGCAGCGGATCGGCGCGCCGGTCCTCCGCTGGGCGCAGGTCCAGAAGCACGAGTACGCTCAGGGAGAGCCTCGTCCGCTCGGTGGTGACCTCGGGGCGATGGGTGTCTACCTCGGCCTCGTGTCGGCCGGCGCGGCAGCCGTTCGGTACTCGGGGCGGGAACTCCCCGACCGGATCCCGTTCGGCGACGCCGCACTGCTGGCGGTGGCGACCTTCCGGCTCGCGCGCCGGATCGCCAAGGACCCCGTCACCGCACCCCTCCGCGCGCCGTTCACGGCCTTCCAGGGCCCGTCCGGGCATGCCGAGGTGGCCGAGGAGGTCCGCGAGCACGGCGGGGTCAAGCACGCCATCGGGGAGTTGCTCACCTGCCCGTTCTGCCTCGCGCAGTGGGTCGCCACCGGGCTGGTCTTCGGCTACGCGACGGCGCCGCGGGCGACCCGCCTCGCCGCGCTCACCATGACGCTGGTCGCCGGCAGTGACGTCCTGCAGTTCCTCTACGACGCCATCCAGAACGGTGCCCTGGAGCCGTCGGCGCAGGAGGCGGCGGGTGTAGACGCCGACGCCGCGGGGAAGCACGCCGAGCAGGGCTGACCCGCAGCGCCCGCTTCCCCCGGGCGGAGGAGAACGCCGTCCCGGAGCTGCCGGTGACCGGAGCCCGCACCTATCCTGCGGGCCCGGCCATCCGGGAGTCCGGAGACCCGGGGAAGAGGAGTGGACATGCGCTCGATCTGGCGCGGCGCGGTCTCGTTCGGCCTGGTCAGCATCGGGGTGAAGCTGTACTCGGCGACCGAGGACAAGGACGTCCGCTTCCACCAGGTGCACGCCGTCGACGGCGGGCGGGTCAAGTACCGGCGGGTCTGCTCGATCGACGGCGAGGAGGTCGAGTACGGCGACATCGCCAAGGGCTTCGAGCTGCCCGACGGGCAACTGGTGATCCTCACCGACGACGACCTCGCCGAGCTGCCGCTGTCGACCCGGCGGGAGATCGAGGTCCTGCAGTTCGTCGAGCAGAGCGAGATCGACCCGATCCACTTCGAGAAGACCTACTATCTCGAGCCCGACGGACCCGCGACGCGCCCGTACGTGCTGCTGCGCGACGCGCTGGAGAACACCGGCCAGGTCGCGATCACCAAGATCGCGCTGCGGCAGCGGGAGTCGCTGGCCGCGATGCGGGTGCGTGACGGCGTGCTGGTGCTGCACACGATGCGCTGGCCCGACGAGATCCGCCGTCCCGACTTCGGCTTCCTTGACGAGGACGTCGCCGTCCGGCCGCAGGAGCTGCAGATGGCCGAGGCGCTGATCACCTCGATGGCCGGCGAGTTCGACCCGGGCGAGTTCACCGACGACTACCGCGAGGCCATGACCACGTTGCTGGAGGCCAAGCAGACCGGCGGCGAGGTGCAGCCGGTGCCCGAGACCGCCGACCCGGGCGCGGCCGTGGTGGACCTGATGAGCGCGCTGCGGCGCAGCGTCGAGCGGGCCCGCGGCAGCGGGGACGCCGAGGACGAGCCCGCACCGCGTCCCCGCCGGGCCGCCCGCGCCGCGGAGCCGGAGGAGGCCGCTCCCGCGAAGCGCGCGCCGGCCAAGAAGGCCCCGGCGGAGGAGGCCACCGCCACGACCACCCGGACGAGGCGGGCCGCGGCCGCCGAGGCCGAGGCGGCCCCGGCGCGTCCCCGGGCGCGCAAGGTGACGGCGGCCAAGGCCGCACCGGCCGACGAGGCGCCGAAGAAGCGCACGACCCGCGCGCGCCGCAGCGCCTGACGGTGTCCTGATCCGGTGCCCCCGGTCCTGCCCGAGCCGCCGCTGCCGGCGCCCATGCTCGCCGTCGCCGGCGAGCTGCCTCCGGCCGGGCAGGACGCCGCCTGGGGTTACGAGTTCAAGTGGGACGGCGTCCGTGCGCTGGCCGCCGTCCGCGACGGCCGGCTCGGACTCCGGGCGCGCAGCGGCACCGGGATCACCGGTCGTTATCCCGAACTCAGCCGCTTACCGGACGCGCTGACCGGTGCGGACCTCGTCGTCGACGGCGAGGTGGTCGCACTCGACCGCAGGGGCCGCCCCGACTTCGGCCTGCTGCAGAACCGCATGCACCGCACCGGTGGTCCCGACGTCGCCCGGCTGGCGGCCGCCGCGCCGGTCACCTACCTGGTCTTCGACGTGCTGACGGTCGCGGGCCGGAGTCTGCTCGACCACCCCTACGAGGAGCGCCGGGAGCGGCTGGAGGACCTCGGCGCCGCGGGGCAGCGCTGGGTCACCACACCGTGGTTCCGCGGCGGCGGCGCCGACGTGCACGCGGCCAGCCGGGACAACGGCCTCGAGGGCGTCGTCGCCAAGCGCCTGGACTCGCCGTACCGGCCGGGCGTGCGCGCGCCGGAGTGGCGCAAGGTCAAGCACGTCCGCATGCAGAGCGTCGTCGTCGGCGGGTGGCGGCCGGGCAGGGGACGGCGGGCCGGGGGAGTGGGCTCGCTGCTGGTCGGCGTCCACGACGACGACGGCCGGCTGGTCTACGCCGGCCACGTGGGCACCGGGTTCACGGACGCGATGCTGCGCGAGCTGGGGAGCCTGGTCACCGCCCGCCGGACCCCGCCGTTCGCCGATGCCATCCCGCGGGAGGTCGCCCGCGACGCGCAGTGGGCGGAGCCCGAGCTGGTGGGCGAGGTCGCCTTCGCCGCCTGGACCGCCGACGGCCGGATGCGTCATCCCGCGTGGCGCGGCCTGCGCGACGACCTCGACGTCGACGACGTCGTGGTGGAGTGGAGCTCGTGAGCCGTCAGCGGGTGCGGGTGGACGGCCGGCAGCTGTCGGTGTCCAACCTGGAGAAGGTCCTCTTCCCCGAGGTCTCGTTCACCAAGGCGCAGGTCATCGACTACTACGTGCGGATCGCGCCGGTGCTGCTGCCGCACCTGTCGGGCCGGCCGGTGACCTTCACCCGCTGGCCCGACGGTGTCGAGGGGCCGGCCTTCTTCGAGAAGAACACCGCCCGGCACGCGCCGGACTGGGTGCGGAAGGTGACCGTGCCCAGCCCCGGCAGCGCCAAGGACCGCGAGGTCCTCGAGATGGTCGTCCTGGAGACGGTCGCCGACCTCGCGTGGGCGGCCAACCTCGCCGCGCTGGAGCTGCACGTCCCGCAGTGGCAGGTGGCCAGCAAGCTGCAGCCGGCGCTGCCCGACCTGCTCGTGCTCGACCTCGACCCGGGGCCGGACGCCGGGATCCGGGAGTGCTGCGAGGTCGCCGAGCGGCTGCGGGACCGGCTGGTCGACGACGGGCTGGACCCGGTGGTGAAGACGTCGGGCTCCAAGGGCATGCAGGTGTACGCGCCGATCCGCGTCACCGACCGCGAGCACCCCAGCCGCTACGCCCGGGTGCTGGCGCAGGAGCTGTCGGCCGAGACGCCCGACCGGGTGGTCTGGCGGATGGAGAAGGTGCTGCGGCCGGGCAAGGTGCTCATCGACTGGAGCCAGAACAACCCGGCGAAGACCACGGTGGCGCCCTACTCGCTGCGGGCGCGGCCCGACGCGACGGTCTCGACGCCGATCGGCTGGGACGAGGTGGACGCCGTCCGGGGCGGTGGCGCCGACCCCGGCGAGCTGCGCTTCCACACCGAGGAGGTGCTGGCCCGGGTGGAGGAGTACGGCGACCTCTTCGACATCGCCGACCGCACCCGCGCCCGGCTGCCCGCCGTGTGAAGAAGGACCCCGTCCTTCTCACCGCTCGCACGCTCGCGGCGAGCCTCCGGACGGGGCTGCAGCGGCACGCTGCGGTTCTGCGACCATATGGCACCGTGTCCGCCGCCCCGCTCGCGCACGACCCCGCCACCGCCGACGTCGGGCGGCTGGTGGTCCGGTGCCCCGACCGCCCCGGGATCGTCGCGGTGCTGTCCCGGCTGCTGGCCGACGTCGGGGCCAACATCATCGAGTCGCAGCAGCACTCCTCGGACCCGACCGGCGGGACCTTCACCCTGCGGCTGGAGTTCGTGCTCCCCGGGCTGTCGGCCCGCCGCACCCAGCTCGAGGGCGCCCTGGAGCTGCTGGCCCAGCAGTGGCAGCTGACCTGGCGGCTGGCCGAGGCCGCCACCCGCCCGCGCGTGGCGGTCTTCGTGTCGCGGACCGACCACGTGCTGCAGGAGCTGCTCTACCGCGTGCGCGCCGGTGACCTGCGCGCCGACATCGTCGCCGTCGTCTCCAACCACCCCGACCTCGCGCCGGTGGCCCAGGCGGCCGGGGTGCCCTTCCACCACGTCCCGGTGACGTCGGAGACCAAGGCGCAGGCCGAGGCGCGGGCCCTGGAGCTCGTCGGCGACGTCGACCTCGTTGTCCTCGCCCGCTACATGCAGATCGTCTCGGCCGACTTCTGCAGCCGCTTCCCCGAGCGGTTGATCAACATCCACCACAGCTTCCTGCCGGCCTTCGTCGGCGCGAACCCGTACCGGGCGGCGCACGACCGCGGCGTGAAGCTCATCGGGGCGACGGCGCACTACGTGACCCCCGACCTCGACGCCGGGCCGATCATCGAGCAGGAGGTGGCCCGGGTCGACCACCGCGCCACCGTGGAGGACATGCGCCGGGTGGGCCGGTACGTGGAGCGGCAGGTGCTCGCCCAGGCGGTGACCTGGCACGTCGAGGACCGCGTCGTCGTCGAGGGCGACCGCACCATCGTCTTCGCCTAGCGGCCCCCTGCAGGGCCCCGCCGCGAGCGTGCGCGTGGGTGGGGGGCAGGCCGGGCCTTCATTTGACTCGTTCAAGAAAAGCGGGTTGAGTGGGACCCGATGGACACGACCTGGGCGCCCCCGCTGCGGGACGCCGGGCTGCGGGTGACGCGGCCGCGGCTGGCCGTGCTCGACGCCCTCGCCGCGCATCCGCACGCCGACGCGGACACGCTCGTCACGGTGGCCCGCCAGGCCCACCCCACCCTCTCGCCCCAGGCGGTCTACGGCGTGCTCAAGGCGCTCGTCGGCGTCGGCCTGGCCCGGCGGGTCGAGCCGGCCGGCGCCCCTGCGCTGTACGAGGTCCGCGTCGGGGACAACCACCACCACCTGGTCTGCCGCTCGTGCGGCGCGGTCGCCGATGTCGACTGCACCGTGGGGGCGGCCCCGTGCCTGACGCCCTCGGACACGGCGGGTTTCGTCGTGGACGAGGCGGAGGTCGTCTTCTGGGGGCTGTGCCGGGAGTGCCGGGTACGGACGCCGGAGGGCACCGCTCAGGTCCTTCAGCACGACAACCGAGGAGGAGCACACGCATGACCGACGTCGCATCGCAGGGCCCGGCCGCCAGCGAGGCCGACCGCGCCGTCCTGACCAACCGTCAGGGCCACCCGGTCTACGACAACCAGAACCAGCGGACGTTGGGCGCACGCGGCCCGGCCACTCTGGAGAACTACCAGTTCCTCGAGAAGATCAGCCACTTCGACCGCGAGCGCATCCCGGAGCGCGTGGTGCACGCCCGCGGCGCCACCGCGTTCGGCGTCTTCGTGGCCGACGGCACGGTCGGCGACGAGCCGATCAGCAAGTACACCCGCGCCAAGCTCTTCCAGGAGAAGGGCAAGGAGACCGAGGTCGCCGTCCGCTTCTCCACCGTCGCCGGTGGCCGTGACTCCTCCGAGGCCGCCCGCGACCCGCGCGGTTTCGCGGTGAAGTTCTACACCGAGGACGGCAACTGGGACCTCGTCGGCAACAACCTCGGCGTCTTCTTCATCCGGGACGCCATCAAGTTCCCCGACTTCATCCACTCCCAGAAGCCCGACCCGGTCACCTTCGAGCGCCAGGTCGCCAACCGGGTCTTCGACTTCGCGTCGCAGACGCCGGAGTCGATCCACATGTTCACCCTGGTCTTCAGCCCCCGCGGTCTGCCGGCCAGCTACCGGACCCAGCAGGGCTTCGGCGTGAACACCTACAAGTGGGTCAACGCCGAGGGCGACACCAAGCTGGTCAAGTACCACTGGCTGCCCAGGCAGGGCGTCAAGTCGATGACGGCGAAGGACGCCGCGGCGGTCCAGGCCAACGAGCTCGGCGCGCACACCAAGGACCTCTACGACGCCATCGGGCGCGGCGAGTTCCCGTCGTGGGACCTGCACGTGCAGCTGATGGACGACCACGAGCACCCCGAGCTGGACTTCGACCCGCTCGACGACACGAAGGTGTGGCCGGAGAACGACTTCCCGCTGCGCAAGGTCGGCACCATGACGCTGAACCGGGCGCCGGAGAACTTCTTCCTGGAGAACGAGCAGATCGCCTTCGGCACCGGCGTGCTGGTCGACGGCCTGGACTTCTCCGACGACAAGATGCTGGTCGGCCGCACGTTCTCCTACTCCGACACCCAGCGCTACCGGGTCGGCCCGAACTACCTGCAGCTGTCGGTCAACCAGGCCAAGAACGCCCGGGTCGCCACCAACCAGCGCGACGGCCAGATGGCCTACGCCGTGGACCTGGGCCCGGGCCAGAACCCGCACGTCAACTACGAGCCGTCGATCCTCGGCGGCCTGCGTGAGGCGCAGTACCCCGTGCACGACGAGCAGGGCCCGGAGATCACCGGCCGGCTGACCCGCAAGCGGATCCCGCGGACCAACGACTACGAGCAGGCCGGCGAGCGCTACCTGCTGTCGGAGCAGTGGGAGAAGGACGACGTGGTCGCGAACTTCGTCGACGCGCTCTCCCAGTGCGACCGCCCGATCCAGGAGCGGATGGTCTGGCACCTGTTCATGGCCGAGGACGAGTTCGGTCAGCGGGTCGGCGAGGGCCTGGGCATCACCGCCGACGACGTCCGGCACCTGCAGCCGCTGCAGACCCAGACGCTCACCGAGGAGGAGCTGCAGCGTGCGGCCAACCTCGGCAAGAACGGCCCGCGCGACGTCACCGGCCTGGTGATGACGCACTGCGTGCCGAACGAGCACGTCGAGGTCACCCTCTGACCGAGGGCTGACCAGCAGGACCACCGCGGGCCGCGGCCGGGAGACCCGGTCGCGGCCCGCCGTGGTGTGTGGGGAGACCGGTCTTCCGCTCACCGGGAGCCGGTCTGGTCCGTGGCGAAGGTCGCTCCTAGCGTCGGCCGACCGCCCGCCTCACCGTGGAGGACGTCATGAGCTCGACTCCCGTGCGCCCGACGACGTCCGGACCCGGGGTGGCCCGGGCCGCCGGTTGGGTGGCCCCGCTGTGCTGGGTCGCCGTGCTGCTGGACGGGTTCGACCTCGTCGTCGTCGGCACCGTCATCCCCACGCTCACCGAGCCGGAGGAGTTCGCCCTCACCGGCACCGGGGCCACCGCGGTCATCACCATCGGGCTCGTCGGGATGATGATCGGCGCGCTCACGATCGGCACGCTCACCGACCTGGTCGGCCGCCGCAAGGCGCTGATCGGCGCGGTGGCGGCGTTCTCGCTGCTCACCCTGCTGTGTGGGTTCGCGCCCAACGCGGTCGTCTTCGGGATCCTGCGGTTCCTCGCCGGTCTCGGGCTCGGCGGGTGCCTGCCCACGGCGATCGCCATGGTCAACGAGTTCACCCGGGCCGGCCGCAGCGGCCGCGCCACGACGACGATCATGACCGGTTACCACGTCGGCGCCGTCGCCACCGCCGCGCTGGCCATCGTCGTCATCCCGTCGCTGGGCTGGCGGTGGATGTTCGTCATCGGCGCGGCGCCGGCGCTCGTCCTGGTGCCGCTCATGCTGGCGCGGCTGCCGGAGTCGGCGTCCTACCTGCTGGCCGCCGGCCGACGGGCCGAGGCGGAGGACGTGGCCCGGCGGCACGGACTGGAGCTGGAGAGCCCGGCCGGGAGCGCCGCGGCGCGGTCCGGCGGTGCGGTGGCCGGCGGTGCGGTGGCCGGTGGTGCCGCGGCGACGGTCCGGTCGCTGTTCACCGGCGGCTACGCCCGCAACACGCTGGCCATCGGCGTCACGTCGTTCATGGGGCTGCTGCTCGTCTACGGCCTCAACAACTGGCTGCCGACGATCATGCGCGAGGCCGGCTACGAGCTCGGCGACTCCCTCGCCTTCCTGCTGGTGCTCAACGTCGGCGCCATCGTCGGGCTGCTCGTCGCCGGGACGTTCGCCGACCGGGTCGGCGCCCGGACCGCCGGGATGATCTGGTTCGCCTCCGGCGCCGTCTTCCTGGCGCTGCTGTCGGTGCGGCTGCCGACGGCGGGCCTGTACCTCATGTGCTTCCTGACCGGCTGCTTCGTGTTCTCCGCGCAGGTCCTGGTCTACGCGTTCACCAGCGCGAACAACCCGCCGCACGTGCGCGCGACCGCGCTGGGCTGGTCGGCCGGGGCTGGGCGGATCGGCGCCATCGTCGGCCCGGTGATCACCGGTGCCCTCGTCACGGCCGGCATCGCCTTCCCGTGGGGCTTCTACGTCTTCGCCGTCGTCGGCGCGCTGGGCGCGGTGGCCCTCAGCGTCACCCGGCCCGTCCGCGCCGCCGGCTGAGGCCCCACTTCGTCGCGGGGGGACGGCGGCCCCGTCCCGGTCCCGCCCGACCGTGCGAGGGGTGGGGAGGACGGCGGCCCCCGTCCAGAGGCTCGCCGCGAGCGTGCGAGGGGTGAGGGGGACGGGGTCCCTAGGTCAGTCGCGGGGGTGCCGGCGGTCCTGCTCGGCCAGGAAGCGCTCGAGCTCGGCGCCGATCTCCTCGCCGCTGGGCACGTCGCCCACGTCGCCGAGCAGCGCGCTGTCCTCGCGGGCGGCGGTGAACTGGTCGTACTGCTGCTCCAGCGCGGCGACCACGGCGGTGTTGTCGGAGGAGCGGCCGATCTGCTCGTCGATCTCGCCGCGGTTGAGCTCGGCCGCCTCGCGCAGCGTCTCCGTGGGCAGCAGCAGCCCGGTCAGCCGGCCCAGGTGCTCGAGCAGGCTCAGGGTCGCGGCGGGGTAGGTGGCCTGCGCCAGGTAGTGCGGCACGTGCGCGGCGACGCCGAGCGCGTCGACGCCGGCCTCGCCCAGCCGCAGCTCGAGCAGGGCCGCGGCACTGCCGGGGATGCGCATCTCGCCCCAGTACACGGGATAGGCGTCGATGAGCCGGCGGCGCGTGGCGTGCGCGGTGACGGTGACCGGCCGGGTGTGCGGCACCGGCATCGGGATCGCCTGCAGCGCCACCACCGAGGTGACGCCGAGCCGCTCGACCAGCTGGGCGATCGCCGCGACGAAGCCCTCCCAGCGGTAGTCGGGCTCGGGGCCGGTGAGCAGCAGGAACGGCTCGCCGGAGTCGTCGTCGACCGCCGACAGCACGATCTCCGGCGCGTCGAAGGTCTCGTACCGGTCACCGGAGAAGGTCATCCGCGGCCGGCGCGCCCGGTAGTCGACGAGGACGTCGGCGTCGAAGCGGGCGACCGTGCGGTGCGGCAGTGTCGCCAGCAGGTGGGCGCCGGCCAGTGCCACGGAGGAGGCGGCGTCGAAGTCACCGGCGAGGGCGTGCACCAGCACCAGTCCCCGCCGCTCGGCCGGCTCGGTGACCGCCGTCTCGGCGGCGAGGAACTGCTCGGCCTCGGGGAGCAGCTCGACGAGCTCCTCCGGTCGCTGCGCCACGGGGGCACCTCCTGCTGGTCGACGTCACCGTGATCAGCGACGGCGGGCGCTCCGGCATTCCCGGTGCCCGCCCGCACGCTCAGCCGCGGGACGTCTCCGGGGCCGGGCCCCGGGTCAGCACCGCACCCGTGTCGTCCCCCGCGACCTGCGTGTGCGTGCCGTCGCCGGCCACCTCGGGGTGGCGGCCGTCGAAGACGTCCCGCGCGTACCGGTAGACGACGGCCATCAGCGCGGCCACCGGGACGCTGAGGAAGGCGCCGATGATGCCGGCCAGGCTGCTGCCGGCGGTGACGGCGAGGATCACCACCGCGGCGTGCAGGTTGAAGCCGCGGCCCTGGATGATCGGCTGGAGCACGTTGCCCTCGATCTGCTGCACCAGCAGCACGATGCCGAAGACGATGAGCGCCACGGTGAAGCCCTCGTCGACCAGCGCGACGAGCACGGCGAACGCGCCGGCCACGAAGGCACCGATGATCGGGATGAACGCGCCGAAGAAGGTCAGCACGGCCAGCGGGACGACCAGCGGCACGTCCAGGATCCACAGCC
This sequence comes from Geodermatophilus maliterrae, assembly GCF_041018925.1. Taxonomy (NCBI): domain Bacteria; kingdom Bacillati; phylum Actinomycetota; class Actinomycetes; order Geodermatophilales; family Geodermatophilaceae; genus Geodermatophilus; species Geodermatophilus maliterrae. Next base: position 69,093 of record NZ_JBFNXQ010000003.1, on the reverse strand, counting down.
CGATGCCGATGAACAGCGCGTCGACGAAGCCGACGAGCGCCTGCTGCTTGATGAACTCCGAGAGCGTGGTCCAGGTCTTCTGCGACAGCGCGGCCACGTGCGGCGCGGCGCGCGGACCGGTCTGGGCGGCCAGCCAGGGCACCCAGCGCGGCCCGTCCTTGATGAAGAAGAAGGCCAGCAGCAGGGCCAGCACCAGGTTGAGCAGGCCGTTGCCCACGGCCGAGGCGCCGGTGGCGGCGTAGCTCGCGATGTTCGACGCGTTGGCCTGCACCGAGTCGATCGCCTGGTCGACGACCTGGCCGATCTGCTCCTCGTCGACGTTGAAGGGCGGGCCCTGCAGCCACTGCTGCACCTGCTCCAGGCCGTCGGCGGCCTGGTCGGCGAGCTCGGTGACCTGGTCGGCGACCTGCGGCGCGATGACGGCGATCAGCCCGCCGATCAGGCCGAGGAACACCAGCAGCACGATCGCCGCGGCCAGCGCCGCGGGCCAGCCGTGCCGGCGCAGGAACCGGGTGGGCGGCCAGAGCACGGTGGCGAAGAGCAGACCGAGGATGACCGGCAGCAGGACGACCCAGAGCTTGCCCAGCACCCAGCCGACCACGACGACGCCGGCGCTGATGAGCAGCAGCTGCGCCGAGCCTATCGCCAGCGCCCGGGTGGCCGTCCGGAACCGCTCCCCGCGCTGCCACGTGGGCGCGGGGGCCACGGTGGCGGTGTGGTCGGCGGTGCGCGGGTCGTGCGACCCGCCCTCCCCGGTGAGGGCGGGTCTCGGGCCGGCGCCGCCGGTGTCGGGGGTGGCCGCGCCGCCGGTGCGCGGTGCGTCCGGCGCGGGGGTGCCGGCGCCCTGCGCAGCGGAGTCACCGGCCGGCGCCGGAGCGTCGTCCCGGTGTCCGGGCAGGCGGAACCTCATGGGGAGATCGCACCACAGATCACCAGGGCCCACCGTCCGGAGATCACCACCGCCCGCTCCTGCCACGGCGCGGGTGGACCGCTCCGGCTAGCGTCGGGGCCGTGCCGAGGACCGCCACCGCCGACCGCGTCGACCGCGGGGCCCTGCTGGACTTCCTCCGTCCGCGGCACCGCGCCGTGCTGCTCACCCGCCGCCGGGAGGGCGGACCGCAGCTCTCGCCGGTGACCTGCGGCGTGGACGCCGAGGGACGCGTCGTCGTCTCCACCTACCCGCAGCGCGCCAAGGTGCGCAACGCCCGCCGCGACCCCGCCGTCTCGCTCTGCGTGCTCTCCGACGACTTCGACGGTCCGTGGGTGCAGGTCGACGGCCGCGCCGAGGTGCTCGACCTGCCCGAGGCGCTCGAGCCGCTGGTCGAGTACTTCCGTTCCATCAGCGGCGAGCACCCCGACTGGGACGAGTACCGCGCCGCGATGACCCGGCAGGGCAAGTCGCTGCTGCGGATCACCGTCGAGGCCTGGGGGCCGGTGGCCACCGGCGGCTTCCCGCCGGAGCTCGCCACGCGGGACTGACCCCCGGCGCGGCGCGCCGGGCAAGCCCAGGAGCTTGCCGAGGTCGGTGTCCGGGGACGACGCTGCGCGCGTGCTGCTGGCGATCGGCTGGGCCCCGCGATCGGCGGGCGGCGCCCCGGCCGCCGCGCCGCCCCTCCCGAGCGGGGTCGCCGTGCGGCCGGCGGGGGAGGGCGGGATCGCCGTCGTGGCCGACGCCGATCCCGCTGTCGCGGCGCGGGTGGCCGTCGACGCCGTGGTCGCGCTGGTGCGGCAGGGCGGCCGGCGCATCGGGGTGGGAGCGGCCCCGGCGTCGGACGACGACGCCCCGGTGCTGCTCGGCGCCCGCCGGGCACTGGCGGCGGCGACCCGGCGACCGGCCCGGCTCGCCGTCCGCGGGACCGACCCGGCGGCCTCCGCCGACGCCCAGGCGGTGCTCACGGCGCTCGCCGTGCTGCTGGCCCGGCGCAGCCCGGCGGCCTGGGCCGCCGCCGACCTGCTGACGGCCGGTGCGACCCGCGCGGCCGTGGCCGCCGAGCTCGGCGTCTCCCGGCAGGCCGTGGCGCAGCGGCTGGCGGCCGGCCTGTGGGACCTCGAGCAGGAGCTGCGGCCCACCGCCGTCCGCCTGCTCTCCCGGGCCGCCGGCTGACGCCGTCGGGGGAACCGCCGCGCGCGGTGATCACCGCACCCCGGAGAATGGGACCGAAACCGTCCCGAGGAGGTCCGGATGAGCCAGCCCGAGCACCCGCAGCGCAACACCGAGCTGCTGGGCATCTACGTCAACGACCACCTCGCCGCGGCCACCGGTGGCATAGAGCTGGTCAGCCGGATGATCGGCGTGCACCGCGGGTCGCGGTGGGAGCCGCCGCTGCAGCAGCTGCTCGCCGAGCTGCGGGACGAGAAGTCCTCGCTGCTCGACGTCATGCGGGCCCTCGGCATCCCGGTGCGCCAGTACAAGCAGATCGGTGTCTGGGTGGCCGAGAAGGTCACCCGCGTCAAGTTCAACGGGCGGCTGCTCTCCCGCTCGCCGCTGTCGGACCTCGTCGAGTTCGAGTTCCTCGCCTCGGCGGTGCGTGGCAAGCGCAGCGGCTTCGAGACGCTGCGGATCACCGCCGAGGTCGACGACCGGCTGCCCAAGGCCGAGCTGGACCGGCTCATCGACCAGGCGCACCAGCAGTACGAGTGGCTCACCGACGCCCGGCGCGAGATGGCTGCGGCCGTCTTCGGCGGCCGGGCGGAGGCCGCCGAGCGCACCGGGAGCCAGTGAGCCGCGGCCCGGGGCGGCGGCGCCGGGCACCGGCGTCCCCGGCCTGGTAGCACTGGTCGCGTGTGCCACGACCCGAGCAGCCGACCCCCCGCGCCGCCCGGCGGCGCCGGCGAGGTCGCCGAGACCGAGCTGACCACCCTCACCGCGGCCGACGGCACGGCGTTCTCCGCGGCGTGGGCCGCCCCGTCCGACGGCGCGTCCGCCGCCGCCGGCGTCGTCGTCCTGCCCGACATCCGCGGCCTGCACCCCTACTACGTCGCGCTCGCCGAGCGGTTCGCCGGGGCGGGCGTGCCGGCGATCGCCGTCGACTGGTTCGGGCGCACCGCGGGCCCGGCCGAGGGCGGCACCCGCGACGGCGGGTTCGACTGGCAGACGCACGTCCCGCAGACGACGCCGGGCGGCATCGACGCCGACCTCACCGCCGCGATGGCCGAGCTGCGCCGCCGCACCCGCCCGGGCCTGCCGGTGGTCACCGTGGGCTTCTGCTTCGGCGGCAGCCACTCCTGGCGGCAGTCGGGCGGGGACCTCGACGTCGCCGCGTGCGCGGGCTTCTACGGCCGGCCGGTCCTGGTCGGGAATGCGGCGACCCGCGCGTCGCGGCCGACGCTGATGCTGATCGCCGGCGCCGACGCCGCCACCCCGGTGGACGACCAGCTCGCCCTGGCCGCGACCATGCGCGCGGCCGGTGCGGACGTGACGACCGCCGTGTACGAGGGGGCGCCGCACTCCTTCTTCGACCGGGCCGCCACCGAGTGGGAGGACGCCTGCCAGGACGCCTGGCGGCGGCTGCTGGCACTGGTCGACCGGGCGGGGCAGGTGTCGTCGTGAGCGAGCCGATCGACCCGGGGGTCATCGAGCTGGCGGCGCGGGTCTTCGACCTGGCCCGCTCCGGCCACACCGAGGAGCTCACCGCCTACCTCGACGCCGGGGTGCCGCTCGAGCTGACCAACGACAAGGGCGACACGCTCCTGATCCTGGCCGCCTACCACGACCACCCCGGGACGGTGGCCGCGCTGCTCGCCCGGGGCGCCGACCACTCCCGGGCCAACGACCGCGGGCAGACGGCGCTGGCCGCGGCGGTGTTCCGCCGTTCCGAGCCCGCGGTGCGCGCGCTGCTCGACGCCGGCGCCGACCCCGACGCGGGCGGCCCCAGCGCCCGCGAGACGGCGGTGTTCTTCGAGCTGCCGGAGATGTCGGCACTCCTGGAGCGCCCCGCTCGCTGACACGTCCCCCCGGACACGAGCGCGGCGTGCCACCCTGAGGGCTCACGGCGGCGCCGCACGGGGGCGCGGGTGCGGGCGCGGCGCCATCCCGGGCCGACCGGTCCGCGCCCGCACAGCCACCGCGGGGCGGGAGGGACGTCGACACATGGCCGCGCAGCAGCACCTGCCGGGTCAGGACGCCGACCGGGCGTGCACCGGGGCGACCCGGCTGACGCCACCCGACGCCACCGACCTGCAGGCTGCGCTCGTCACGGCCGGGTACCCCTCGACCGACCCGCCCGGGCCGGCCGGACCCGCCGTCGACGTGCTGGGCGAGGCGGCCGCCGTCGACGCCTCTCTCGACGCCCCTCTCGACGCCCCTCTCGACGCCCCGCCCGAGGGGCCGCCCCCGCTGCCGCAGCCGGAGGGCTCCGCGGGGCTGCCCCGCTGGCTGGTGCTGCTGGTCGGGGCCGCGGCGGCGACCATCGCCGTCGCCGGTGTCCGCGAGATCGCCTGGCTGCTGGCGCCGGTGCTGCTCGCGCTGGTCGTCGTCGTGGCGCTCATGCCGGTGCAGCGGTGGCTGCTGCGCCACCGCGTGCCGCGGTGGGCCAGCGCGAGCGTGCTGCTGCTGCTGGTGTGGACCGTGCTGCTCGGTCTCGGGTCGCTGCTCGTGGTCGCGATCGCCCAGTTCGCCGTCCTGCTGCCGGACTACGCCCCGCAGTTCCAGCTGCTGCTCGACGACGCGGTCCGCCGGCTCGACGAGGCCGGGATGTCCTCGTCGCAGATCGCCGAGCTGGTCGACCGGTTCGACTACGGGCAGCTCGTGGGGCTGGCCACCGGCCTGCTGGCCCGCGTCACCGACACCGCCACCACGCTGGTCCTGCTGCTGTCGGCGATGGTCTTCCTCGCGATCGAGTCGGGGGGGTTCGGCCGCCGGCTCGCGCTGGTCGCCGAGGAGCGCCCGCACCTGCCGATCGCCCTGGGCCTGTTCGCCCGCGGCACCCGCAGCTACCTGCTGGTGAGCACCGTCTTCGGCGCCATCGTGGCGGTCGGCGACACGATCGCCCTGGAGATCCTCGACGTCCCGCTGCCCCTGCTGTGGGGCGTGCTGTCGTTCATCACCAACTACGTGCCGAACATCGGCTTCGTGCTCGGCGTCATCCCGCCGGCGCTGCTCGGCCTGCTCGACGGCGGGTGGACCGAGTTCTGGGTGATCATCGTCGTCTACGCGCTGCTCAACTTCGTGGTCCAGACGCTCGTCCAGCCCCGGTTCGTCGGCGACTCGGTCGGCCTGTCGATGACGGTCACCTTCCTCGCGCTGCTGTTCTGGGGATGGGTGCTCGGCGCCCTCGGCGCGCTGCTGGCCATCCCGCTCACGCTGCTGGTCAAGGCGCTGCTGGTCGACGTCGACCCGCGCGGCCACTGGCTCGACGCGCTCCTGCGGGAGGAACCCCGGGCCCCGCGCACCAGCCGCGCGCGGCAGCGCGCGCACGACCGCCGGGCGGCGCTGGCCTCGGTGCGGGCGCTGCACCCGCACTGGCCCGGACGCCGTGGATCCGGGGACTGACCTGGGCTTTCGCGGAATGTCAGGGGCGCGGAGGACGTTGTCCCCATACCGGGTGAGTGCCCGGTGAGACCCCTGAGGAGGACCCCGTGAAGGGTGATCGTGTCGAGGTCGTCATCGACGCCGGTGGCAGCACCCGCACCTACGAGATCGAGGCCACCCGCGCCGGCCGGCGCGTCGAGGTCGTCCACGGCCGCGGCGTCGTCGAGGTCACCGAGAACACCCGCGGTGGCACGCCCGTGCGCACGGCCCGGTTCATGTCCGGGCGGGTGCTCGCGCTGGTGGAGCACCCGGCGGCCCGCCCCGGGCTCGACGACGACGAGCCGGTGACCCCGCTGCGGCGGAGCGCCTGAACGAAGGACCCCGTCCTCCCCACCCTTCGCGCGCTCAGGGCGGGACCCGGGACGGGGCCGCCCCTGCCCCCCACCGCTCGCAGGTTCGCGGCGGGACCCTGCAGGAGGGCCGACGTCCCGGCGGGGGCCCGGAGCTGGTCGTCATGGTCGGCCTGCAGGGCGCCGGCAAGTCGACCTGGGTGGTCGAGCACCTCGCGGCCACCCACGCCGTGGTGAGCAAGGACCACTGGCCGCGTGCCCGCCGCCGGGAGGCCCGGCAGCAGCGGGTGGTGGCCGAGCTGCTCGCGGTCGGCCGCAGCGTCGTCGTGGACAACACCAACCCGTCGGCCGAGCAGCGCGCCCCGCTGATCGCCGCCGCCCAGGCCGCCGGGGTGCCGGTGCGCGCGGTCTGGCTGGACACCCCGCTGCCCACCTGCCTGGCCCGCAACGAGGCGCGGGAGGACCGGGCGCGCGTGCCGCTGGTCGGCGTCCTGTCCGCCCGGGCCCGCTTGGCCGCGCCGACGGCGGCCGAGGGCTTCGACCGGGTGGACGTCGTCGTGCCCGAGCCCGGACCGGGGCCGGGGTCCGTGCCGGGGGAGTGACCGGCGGGGCGCCGCGTGCGCCCGTGCGGGCGCGTGCGGTAGACCTTGCAGGCCCGCCCACCCCCGTCCCCGGAGGTCCCGCCCGTGCTGGCCAGCATCGGATACGCCGTCGCCTACACCGCCGTCGGCCTCGCGCTGCTGGCCCTGGGCTACCTCGCCCTCGACCTGCTCACACCCGGTCACCTGGGCCGCCGGATCTACCACGACCGGTCGGTGAGCGCGGCCGTCGTCCTCTCCGCCGGCTTCCTGGCCCAGGGCGCGATCACCTTCACCACCATCTGGACCAACGCCACGTCGGGCTTCGGGCAGGCGCTGCTCTACACCGTCGTCTTCGGGGTGCTCGGCGTGCTGCTGCAGGCGGTGGCCTTCGTCGCCCTCGACCTGCTCACGCCCGGGAAGATGGGCTCCCTGGTCACCGAGGTCGGCTTCCACCCCGCCAGCCTGGTCAGCGCCGCGGCGCAGCTGTCGGTCGCCGCGATCATCGTCGCCTCGATCTGGCCCTGACCCCGGTCGCCGAGAGCGCCGGCCCACCGGTCGGCGGGTCCCGGGACGGTGGCGCAGAACCCCGACGTAACGTGTCCGGCGCAGCGCGCGGGCGCGCGCCGGGGACACCGGGCGCGCGTGCGCGCCCGGACCGGCCGGCGACGACGCCGCCACCAGCATGAGAGGAACCGCAATGAGCGAGGGAACCCCCCGCGTCGCGATCGTGACCGGTGCAGCCCGCGGCATCGGGGCCGCCACGGCGCAGCGGCTGGCCGCTGACGGCTTCGCCGTGGCCGTGCTCGACCTCGACGAGGGCAACACCAAGGAGACCGTCGCGGCCATCGAGGCCGCCGGTGGCACCGCCCTCGGTGTGGGCGCCGACGTGAGCGACGCCGAGCAGGTGCAGGCCGCCGTCGACCGGGTCGCCGCCGAGCTCGGGCCGCCCGTGGTGCTGGTCAACAACGCGGGCGTCACCCGCGACAACATGCTGTTCAAGATGACCGAGGTCGACTGGGACGTCGTCATGAACGTGCACCTGCGCGGTGCCTTCCTCATGGCGCGGGCGTGCCAGAAGTACATGGTCGACGCCAAGTGGGGTCGCGTGGTCAACCTGTCGAGCACCTCGGCGCTGGGCAACCGCGGCCAGGCCAACTACTCGGCGGCGAAGGCCGGCCTGCAGGGCTTCACCAAGACCCTGGCCATCGAGCTGGGCAAGTTCGGCGTCACCGCCAACGCCGTCGCCCCCGGTTTCATCCAGACGGAGATGACGAAGGCCACCGCCGAGCGCATGGGCATCGCCTTCGAGGACTTCATCAAGGGCGCGGCCTCGCAGATCCCGGTCGCGCGCGTCGGCCAGCCCGAGGACATCGCCCACCTGGTGTCCTTCTTCGTCAGCGAGGGCGCCGGCTTCGTCTCCGGCCAGGTCGTCTACGCGGCGGGCGGCCCCAAGGCCTGAGGAAGGACCCCCTGCCCCCCACCGCTCGCAGGCTCGCGGCGGGTCCCTGCAGGGGGCCAGCGTCCTCCCCACCCTCAGCAGCTCAGGGCGGGACCCGGGACGGAGCCGCCCGGCCCCCACCGCTCGCAGGCTCGCGGCGGGTCCCTGCAGGGGGCCAGCGTCCTCCCCACCCTCAGCAGCTCAGGGCGGGACCCGGGACGGAGCCGCCCGGCCCCCACCGCTCGCAGGCTCGCGGCGGGTCCCTGCAGGGGGCCAGCGTCCTCCCCCGTAGGCTCAGGGAGGGCCACCGCACCTGAGGTGCACCACACGCCGGCCGGCGGGCACAGTGCCCCGCCGGCCGGCGTTGCACCTGCCGTGACCGCTCCGCTCCGCCTCGTCCTCCTCGGTGACTCCATCGCGTACGGGACCGGCGCCGCACGGGTCGAGGACACCCTCGGCCCCCGGCTGGCGCAGGTGCTGCGCAGCGAGGGGATCGACGTCGACCTCAGCGTCCGGGCCGTGCCGGGCGCGGTGTCGCGCGACCTCGCCGCCCAGGTGCGCGCCGTTCCGCTCGACGCCGACCTCGCCGTCGTCGTGATCGGCGCCAACGACCTGGCCCGCTCCGCGCTGGCCTTGCTGCAGGGGCCCGCCGCGAGCGTGCGAGTCGCGGGGGGCAGCGAGGTCCTCTCTCAGGCCACCGCCGCCCTCGGCGCCGCGGTGGCCGACCTGCGCGCCGCCGGCACCGACGTCGTGGTCGTCCCGGCGCCGGACATGTCCAGCGTGCCCTTCGTCCCGTCGGCGCTCCGGCCCGTGGTGCGGGCCGCCTGCACCCGGCTCCAGGGCCGGCAGGCCGCCGTCGCCGAGGCGCACGGCGCCACCGTGGCGGCGGTGTCCGCCGAGATCGGCCGCGCCTTCACCGACGACCCCGCGCTCTTCTCCGCCGACCGGTTCCACCCGTCCTCGGCCGGCTACGCACGCATCGCCGCGGCGCTCGCGCCCACCGTGCTGGCCGTGGCCCGCGCCCGCCGGGCCCGCCGCGCGGCCTGAGCCCGGTACGGCCCGGCGGACGCGCCGCCGGGCCGCAGCGACTCACGTGTCGCGGTAGCGCTTCGCCTCGGCGGCCGCCCGCCGCAGTCCGTCGGCGTCGAGGTCGGGGCCGTAGCCGGGGGTGTCGCGCTGGGTGCGCCACCCCTCGGCCAGCGGACCGAGGTCGACGACGTCGAAGCCGAGGTCGTCGATGAACGAGGCGACGGTCTCCCTGGCCGAGGCGTCGTCCCCGGCGATGGCGAGGGCGCGGCGGTGCGGCGTCCCCGGCGGGGTGCGCCGGCCGGTGATGTCCGCGGCGTAGACGTGGTTGAACGCCTTGACCACGCGGGACCTGGGCAGGTGCTCCTGCGCCATCTCCGCGGTGGTGGTCGTCTCGTCGTCGAGCGCGGCGATGTGCCCGTCGCGCTCGGGGTAGTAGTTGTTCGTGTCGATCACGACCTTGCCGGCCAGCGGCTCAACGGGGACGTCGGGGAGCGCCTTGAGCGGCACGGTCACGACCACCAGGTCGCCGGCCGCGCCGGCCTCGGCGGGGGTCGCGGCGCGGACCTGACCGCGCCGCGACGGGCGGGCCTCGATCGCGGACACCAGGTCGGCCAGGGTCTCCGGCCCGCGGGAGTTGGAGAGCACGACGTCGTAGCCGGCGTCGGTTGCTGCCTGGGCGAGCGCCGTGCCGATGTTGCCGGCGCCGATGATGCCGAGAGTCGTCATGCCTGCCCGAAGCCGCCCCGCCCGCCGTCCATTCCGCCCCGCTGGTCGAGGGCGTCGGCGAGGAGCTGGGCGAGGTGCCGGCCGGGGCGGTCGGCCAGCTGGTCGAGCTGGGTGCGGCAGGAGAAGCCGTCGGCCAGGACGACGGCGTCCGGCCCGGCCGCGCGGACGGCGGGCAGCAGCTGCTGCTCGGCGATCGCCACCGACACGTCGTGGTGCCCGCGCTCGACGCCCCAGTTGCCGGCCAGGCCGCAGCAGCCGCCGAGCCGGGTGACCGTGGCCCCGGCCCGGCGCAGCAGCCGCTCGTCGGCCGCCCACCCCATGACCGCGTGGTGGTGGCAGTGCGGCTGGGCGACGACCTCGACGCCGGCCAGCGACGGCGGCGTCCACCCCTCGGTGGCGGCGAGCAGCTCGGCGAGCGTCCGGGTGCCCGCGGCCACCCGCGCGGCGGCGTCGTCGTCGAGCAGCTCGACGGCGTCGGAGCGCAGCGCCGCGGTGCAGGAGGGCTCCAGCCCGACCACCGGGATCCCGGCGTCGACCAGCGGCGCCAGCCGGCGCACCGTGTCGCCGAGCACCCGCTTCGCGGTGTCGAGCTGACCGGTGGTGATCCAGGTCAGCCCGCAGCAGGTGTCGTCGCCGGGCACCTGGACCCGGTGGCCGGCCGCCTCGAGCACCGTGACTGCCGCCCGCGCGACCTCCGGGGCGAAGTGGTCGGTGAACGAGTCGACCCACAGCGCCACCGGGCGCCCGCCGTCGGCCGCCGCCGGGCGCCGGTCCCACCAGGCGCGGAAGGTCTCGCCGGCGAAGGCCGGCAACGAGCGGCGCTGGTCGACGCCGGCGCCCCAGCGGGCCAGCCGGCCGCCCAGGCGGGAGGCCGTGACGGCGTTGACCAGCCGCGGGGCGCGCGCGGCGAGGTCGGACCACATCGGCAGCCGGCCCAGCGTGTAGTGCGACCGGGGCCGCAGCCGCCGCCGGTAGGACTGGTGCAGCACCTCGGCCTTGTACGAGGCCATGTCGACGCCGGTGGGGCAGTCGCGCGAGCACCCCTTGCACGACAGGCAGAGGTCGAGCGCGGCGTGCACCTCGGGCGAGCGCCAGTCCCGCACCGGCCCGCCCGGCGCGAGCATCTCCTGCAGCACGCGGGCGCGGCCGCGGGTGTTGTCCTTCTCCTGCCGGGTGGCCGGCCACGACGGGCACATGACCGCGACGCCGGAGGGCTCGGCCCGGCACTTGCCCACACCGGTGCAGCGGTGCACGGCGTTGGAGAAGTCGCCGCCGTCGTGCCGGTAGGCCAGCGCCAGGGTGGGCCGGTCGGTCGTCGGGCGCCGCGGCGCGGCGGCCACCCGCACGTCCTCGTCGAGCGGCAGCGGCCGCACCAGGACGCCGGGGTTGAGCACGTCGGCGGGGTCGAACAGCGCCTTGACCCGCCCGAAGAGGTCGAGCGCGGCGGGGGAGTACATGGTGCCGAGCAGCTCGCTGCGGGCCCGGCCGTCGCCGTGCTCGCCCGACACCGACCCGCCGTAGCGGGCCACCAGCCCGGCGGCGTCCTGCACGAAGGCCCGGTAGGCGGCGCGGCCGCGGTCGGGCTCGCGGCCGAAGGGGAAGTCGATCCGCACGTGCACGCAGCCGTCGCCGAAGTGCCCGTAGGGGACGCCCTGCAGACCGTGCTGCACCAGCAGCGCCTCGAACTCGCGCAGGTAGGCGCCGAGCGACTCGACGGGGACGGCGGCGTCCTCCCAGCCGGCGTGCGCGGGACGGCCGTCGCTGGTGCGCGCGGCCAGCCCGGCGCCGTCCTCGCGGATCCGCCAGATCGCCGCGGCCTCGGCGACGTCGGTGACCACCAGCGTGTCCACGGCGCCGGCGTCGGCGAGCACGCCGGCGGCCTTCGACTCCACCTCGGCGACGCTGTCGCCCGTCAGCTCCACGATCAGCCAGCCGGCGCCCTCCGGCAGGTCCGGGACGACGGCGGCCGGGACGTCGCGCAGCCGCTGCACGATGCGGTCGTCGAGTCCCTCGACGGCGGTGGGCCCGTGCCGCAGCAGCCCCGGCGTCGCGTCGGCGGCGTCGGCCATCGACGGGTAGCCGAGCACGACCAGGCCCCGGTACGGGGCGTCGGCCACCAGCCGCACGGTCGCCCCGAGGACGACGGCCAGCGTGCCCTCGCTGCCCACCAGCGCGCGGGCCACGTCGAAGCCGCGCTCGGGCAGCAGGTGCTCCAGGGAGTAGCCCGACACCTGCCGCCCGAAGCGGCCGAGCTCGGTGCGGATGGTGGCCAGCTCGCCGTCCACCAGCCCGCGGAGCTCGCCGAGGACGCCGCCGTCGACCGGGGCGCCGGCGCCCAGCCGCAGCCGCTGCCCGGAGCCGGTGACGACGTCGAGGCCGACGACGTTGTCCGACGTCCGGCCGTAGCCCAGCGCCCGGGACCCGCAGGCGTTGTTGCCGATCATCCCGCCGACCGTGCAGCGGTTGGACGTGCTCGGGTCGGGGCCGAAGCGCAGGCCGTGCGGGCGGGCGGCGACCTGCAGCGCGGCCTGCACGACGCCGGGGTCGACGACCGCCGTACGCGCCTCCGCGTCGATGTCGTGCACCCGGTCCAGGTGCCGGCTGGTGTCGACGACGACGCCGGTGCCCACCGCGTTGCCGGCGATGGACGTGCCCGCGCCGCGCATGGTCAGCGGGACGCCGAGGTCCCGGCACACCTCGAGCGCGGCGACCACCTCGTCGGCGTCGCGCGGGCGGACGACGGCGCGCGGCAGCACGCGGTAGAGCGAGCCGTCGGAGGAGTAGAGCGCCCGGGCAAGAGCCGAGTCGTCGACGTCGCCGATGCCCGCCCGGCGGAGGGCGGCGGCGATCTCGCTCGTGTCGGTGGAGGTGGTCACCACAGCGACAGCGAGCGCCGGTAGATCCCGGCCACGTCGTCCTCGCCGACCGGTTTCGGGGCGGTGGCCAGCAGCCGCTGCTGCTTCATCGTGCCGTCGACCAGGTCGGGGATGTCCCCCTCGTCGTAGCCGACCGCCCCGATGCCGCCGGGGATGCCGATGTCGCGCATGAGGGCGACGAGCACCGTCGGCAGGAACTCCGCCGGGTCGTCGGTCTGCTCGGCGGCCGGGTCGAGCAGGTGGGCGGCACGCAGGTGCCGCCCGGGGTCGGCATCGAAGGTGAAGCGGAAGGCCTCCGGCGCGGTCAGCGACACCGACATCCCGTGCGGGATCATCGGCTCGTCGGCCGGGTAGCCCTCGGGGTGGAAGTCCTTGACCCGGCCGGCGATCGGGTAGGCGTTGGCGTGCGGGACGTGCACGCCGGCGTTGCCGAAGCCCATGCCGGCGAAGGTGGCGGCCATGGCCATCTTCGCCCGTGCGTCGTCGTCACCGTCGCGGACGGCGCGGCGGAAGGACTCCGCCAGCAGCGACAGGGCCTTCTCCGACCACATGTCCGCGATCGGATTGGACCCGCAGTAGGGCACCCGCTCCTCGGGGCGCTTGCGGTCGTAGCTGGTGTAGGGCCGCGCGGTGTAGCTCTCCAGCGCGTGGCAGAGGATGTCCATGCCGGAGGCGGCCGTGACACCGGCCGGCTGGGTGCGGGTCAGCGCCGGGTCGACGACGGCCATCATCGGCCGCAGCCGGGGGTGGCTGATCCCCGTCTTCACCTTGAGCGCGAGGACGTCGAGCACGCAGATCGTGGTGCTCTCCGCGCCGGTGCCGGTGGTCGTCGGGACGGCGACCAGCGGAGCGAGAGGGTTGACCGGCGCCCGGCCCTCGCCGACCGGCTTGTTGACGTAGTCCATGAGCTCACCGGGGTTGGTGGTGAGCAGGTCGACCGCCTTGGCGGTGTCGATGCTCGACCCGCCGCCGACGGCGACGAAGGCGTCCCACGGGCCGTGCGCGCGGGCCCAGTCGACGGCGGCCTGCAGGCTCTCGTCGGTGGGCTCGACGTGGCTGCCGTCGAAGACGTGCGCCTCGATGCCGAAGGCGGTCATCTGGTCGGCCACCCGCTGGGGGTGCCCGGTCGCGGCCACGCCGGGGTCGGTGACGACCAGGACCCGGCGGGCCCCGGTCTCGCTGAGGTCGTAGCCGATCTCGTCGGCGGCGCCGGCGCCGAACTTCAGCCGGGGGGCGCCGTAGGTGAACACGCTCTCCGGGTCGGCGGGCTGGTAGACGCTGGCGGTCATGCCGTCATCGTGCACCGAGCGGGGCCGGTCGCGCCGTCCCCGGTGTCGTCGTCGCGGCGCCGGCACCGGGGACGGGACGGCTCAGGAGGTCGGGGGCTCGTCCTTCCCCGACTCCTCGGCCTCGTCGGCCTCCTCCTTGGTGTGGTGCACCGCGCCGTCGGCGTGCTCCGGCGGGCCGTAGACCGTGTAGAGGACCAGCGGGTTCGGCCCGGTGTTGAGGAAGTTGTGCTTCGTCCCGGCCGGGACGACGACGAGGTCGCCCTGCGCCACCTTCTTGGTCGAGCCGCCGACCTTCGCCTCACCGACGCCGCTGACGAAGGTGAGGATCTGGTCGATGTCCTCGTGGACCTCCTCGCCGATCTCCCCGCCCGGCGGGATGGTCATCACGACGAGCTGGGTGTTCGTCCCCGTCCAGAGGACCCGGCGGAAGTCCGGGCTCTCCTCGGCGACGGTCGCGATCGTGAAGTGGATGACGGACGCCATCGGCGCTGCTCCTCGCTGTCTGGCGGCACCCGGTCGGTGCCCTCTCGCGGAGGGTCCTGCCCCCGACCCGCACCGACCATGCGCCGCGCGCCCCCGACCCGCTGTGCCGGGGGCCCGGGCCCTGCTACGGTGCCCGCAACGTCAGTTCGGGAATCCAACTGATAAGGCGACCGCCAGGAGGCGTGCGTGTCCCGTTCCCCGCAGCCCCGGGCCGCGGCCACCGCGGTGGCGCCACCGGTGCCGGACGCCCGCGTGCAGCGCCGCACCCTGGCCGTCGTCGCGACCAGCACGCTGGTGGTGCTCGCCGCCTTCGTGACGCCGCTGGCCACCGCGGTGGCCACCGCCCGCGAGCTCGGCACCGGCCCGGGCGGGCAGGCCTGGCTGCTGTCGGCGATGAGCGTCGGACTGGCCGCCGCACTGCTGGTCACCGGCGCGCTGGCCGACGACGTCGGCCGGCGGCGGGTCTTCACCGCCGGGCTGGTCCTGCTCGCCGGCGGGGCCGCGCTCACCGCCGCGGCCGGGGCCACCGGGGTCTTCGTCGCCGGCCGGCTGGTGCAGGGCGTCGGGGGTGCGGCCGTGCTGGCCTGCTCCCTGGGCCTGCTCGCCCAGGTCTTCCCGCTCGGCCCGTCGCGGGCGCGGGCGGCCGCGGTCTGGGGCGCCGGCCTCGGCGCGGGCACGGGTGTCGGCGGCCTCGCGGCGGTCGTCCTCGACGGCGACACCGGCTGGCGGGCCACCCACGCCGCCACCGCCGTCCTCACCGTCGTCCTGGCCGTCGCCGCCCGGCTGCTGCTGCCCGGGTCGCCGCGCGGGCGCCGTCCGCGGGTCGACGTCGCCGGCCCGCTGCTGCTCGTCGCCGCGGTGTGCTGCCTGCTGGCGGGGCTGCTGGCGCCTCGCAGCGGCGGGGGCACCGGCGTGGCGGTCGCGCTGCTCCTGGCCGGGGCCGTCCTCGCCGCCGGCTTCGTGCTCGCCGAGGCGCGGGCGCGGGCGCCGATGGTCGACCTCGCGCTGTTCCGCGTCCGCGGGTTCGTCGCCGCCCACGTCGGGGCGCTGGTCACCGGCGCGGCCACCGTCGGGCTGATGTCCTACCTGGCCACGGTGCTGCAGCGGGGGCTGGGCGAGAGCCTGCTGGCGACGACGGTGCTCGTGGTCGTCTGGTCCGGTGTCGCGACGGCGACGTCCTGGGGGCTGCGCTGGCTGCCCGGCGTCGACGGGCGGCTGCTGCTGGCCGGTGGGCTGGCGGTGTCGGGTGCGGGGCTGGCCGGGCTCGCCGTCCTGGACGCCGGCAGCGCGGGCACCGTGCTGCTGCCCGGGCTGGTCGTCCTCGGTGTGGGCTACGGCGCGGCCAACGCCGCCCTCGGCCGGGAGGCGGTGGCGCACGTCCCGGCCGAGCGTGCGGCCATGGGCAGCGGCGCGAACAACACCGCCCGCTACCTCGGCGCCGCCGTCGGGGTGACGCTCGTCGTCCTGCTGGTCACCGCGGAGTCGGCGTCCGGCGGCGGCGCGGCCGCCCTGGTCGACGGGTGGGACGCCGCCGCCCTCGCCGGCGCGGCGGTCAGCGCGGTCGGAGCGCTGGCGGTGCTGGCACTGCGACCGGCCCGCAGCTGACGGGGTCGCCGACGCGGTCGTCGCGATCCCGGCCGGGTCGGGTACCGGCCGGGCAGGGAAACCGTGCTAACCATTCGTGGGGATCGGGGTCCGCGGAGGGTCCACGACCGGTACCGGCCAGTACCCTCGGGTTCATGCTCACCGCCCCGCGTCCCCGTGCCGACGGCCCGGGTCCCCGCCCGATCAAGCGGGGTGCCAAGGTCGCCGAGGCCCTGGCGCAGGAGATCGTGCACGAGATCGTCTCGCGCAAGCTGCCGCCGGGCACGCTGCTGTCCTCCGAGGCGCAGATGCTCGAGGACTACGGCGTCGGGCGCGGGTCCCTGCGCGAGGCGCTGCGCATCCTCGAGGTGCACGGGCTGATCACCATGAAGCCGGGCCGCAACGGTGGCCCGATGGTCATCGAGGTCGGCACCCGCGACTACGGGCGGATGTCGACGCTCTTCTTCCACCTCGGCGGCATGACCTTCGGCCAGCTGGTCGACGCCCGGCTCGTCCTCGAGCCGATGATGGCCCGGCTGGCCGCCGAGCGGCGGGGCCAGGAGCTGGTCGGTCAGGTGGCCGACCCGGAGACGACGGCGGTCGAGGACGACATCGCCTACTACGACGCCACCACGGACTTCCACCGCGGCGTCGCCTCGATGTCGGGGAACCCGGTGCTCAACCTGGTGTCGGTGTCGCTGGAGGACGTGTTCCGCGACCAGGTCACCGGCCTGCTCTCGCCCAACGACGAGCGCCGGCACGTGCTCGAGGTGCACGCCGCGATCGCCAGCGCGATCGCCGAGGGCGACGCCGACGCCGCCGAGCGGCTCATGCGCGAGCACATGCAGGAGTACGCCGACTGGGTGCGCCAGCGGCACCCCCAGCTGATGGACCAGGTCATCAACTGGCGCTGAGTCGCCGACCCGCGCCGGTCGTCAGCGCCCCCGCCAGACCGGGGCGCGCTTCTCGGTGAAGGCCCGGGCGCCCTCCGTCGCGTCCTCCGACGCCCGGATCGGCGCGTAGACCTCCCACTGGCGGGCGAAGGCCTCCTCGGCCGGCCACCCGGGACCCTCGCTGAGGATCCGCTTCGTGCCCTGCACCGCCAGCGGCCCGTTCGCCGCGATCCGCCGGGCGAGCTCCAGCGCCGTCTCCAGCGCCCGGCCGGCCGGGACCAGCCGGTTGACCACCCCGGCGGCGTGCGCCTCCTGCGCGCTCACCCGGTCGCCGGTCAGTGCCCACTCGGTCGCCTTGGGCAGCCCGGCCTTGCGCGGCAACCGGAGCAGCCCGCCGCCGCCGGCCAGCAGGCCCCGCTTCACCTCCGGCAGCCCGAACGACGCGCCGTCGCCGGCCACCACCAGGTCGCAGGCCAGGGCGATCTCGAAGCCGCCGGCCAGCGCGGGACCCTCGACGGCGGCGATCAGCGGCTTGGCCGGCGGCCGCTCGACCAGGCCGGCGAAGCCGCGGCCGGGCACGTGCGGCTTCTCCCCGGCGAGGAAGGCCTTGAGGTCCATGCCCGCGCTGAACACCCCGCCCGCGCCGGTGAGCACCCCGACGAACAGCGAGTCGTCGGTGTCGAGCTGCTCCATCGCCGCGCCGATGCCCTCGGCGGCCGCGGTGTCGATCGCGTTCCTCGCATGCGGCCGGTCGATGGTGACGACGAGGACGGCGCCGTCGCGCTCGACCCGGACCTCCGGTGAGCCGGGCGGGCTCACTTGGGCTGCATCCGGATGGCGCCGTCGAGCCGGATCGTCTCGCCGTTGAGCATCGGGTTGTCCACGATCGCCAGCGCCAGGCGGGCGAACTCGTCCGGGACGCCGAGCCGCCGCGGGTGCGGGGTCATCTGGCCGAGCGAGTCGCGGACGTGCTGCGGGAGCCGGGCGAGGATCGGGGTGTCGAAGGTGCCCGGCGCGATGGTCACCACCCGGATCAGCCTGCTGGCCAGGTCGCGGGCGGCCACGAGGGTCAGCCCGACGATGCCGGCCTTGGCCGAGGCGTAGGGGAGCTGACCGATCTGGCCCTCCCACGCGGCCACCGACGCGGTCAGCACGCAGACGCCGCGCTCCTCGCCGTCGACCGGCTCGTGCGCGGCCATCCGCGCGGCGGCCTGGCTGAGCACGTTGAACGTCCCGATCAGGTTGACCCGCACGATCGACTCGTAGAACTCCAGCGACCCGGGCGCGCCCTCCTTGTCGACGACGCGCATGGCGCCGCCGCGGCCGGCGCAGTGCACCAGCGTGCGCAGCGGGGCGAGCTCGTCGGCCCGGGCGACGGCGGCGGCCACGGCGTCGGGGTCGGTGACGTCGGCGGCGACGAAGCGCGTCTTGCCGCCGAGGTCGGCCGCGACCTCGGCGCCGGCCGACGTCGGCAGGTCGACGAGGACGGTCGGCACCCCGCGTTCGACCAGGCGGCGGGCGGTGGCCAGGCCGAGGCCGGAGGCCCCGCCGGTGACGACCGCGGACCCTGCAGTGACGTCCATGGACCTGCCCTTCCCTAGTTCTCCGCGGAGAGGTTCTCGATCACCATGGCGTTGGCCATCCCGCCGGCCTCGCACATGGTCTGCAGCCCGTAGCGCTGCCCGGTGTCCTCGAGGAAGCCGAGGAGCGTGGTGGCCAGCCGGACGCCGGAGGCGCCGAGCGGGTGGCCCAGGGCGATGGCACCCCCGCGCGGGTTGAGGCGGGCGTCGTCGACGCCGAACTCGGCCTGCCAGGCCAGCGGGACCGACGCGAACGCCTCGTTGACCTCGACGGCGGCGACGTCGTCGAGCGACACGCCGGAGCGGGCCAGCAGCCTGTGGGTGGCCGGGATCGGCCCGGTGAGCATCATCAGGGGGTCGTCGCCGGTGACGGCGGTGGCCACGACCCGGCCCCGCGGCGTGAGGCCGAGCGCGGCCGCACGCTCCTCGCTCATGACCAGCAGGGCCGCCGCGCCGTCGGTGAGCTGCGAGGAGTTGCCCGCGGTGATCTTCCAGTCGAGCCCGGGGAAGCGGGCGGCCAGCGGGTGGGCGGCGAACGCCGGCCTCAGCCCGGCCAGCTTCTCCGGCGTGCTGCCGGGCCGGATCGTCTCGTCGGCGGAGACGGTGCCGTCGGGGGTGCTGACCGGGGCCAGCTCGCGGTCGAAGACGCCGGCCGCGGCGGCCTCGGCGGCGCGGGCGTGCGAGCGGGCGGCGTAGGCGTCGAGCTGCTCGCGGGTCAGGCCCCACTTGTCGGCGACCAGCTCCGCGGAGATGCCCTGCGGCACCAGGCCGGGGGAGTAGCGGGCGGTGACCTGCGGACCGTGCGGGTCGGCGTCGCCGCGCGCGGAGCCCATCGGCACCCGGCTCATCGACTCCACACCCGCGGCGACCACCACGTCGTAGGCCCCGGCGACGACGCCCTGGACGGCGAAGTCGAGCGCCTGCTGCCCCGAACCGCACTTGCGCTCGATGGTCACCGAGGGCACCGACTCGGGCCAGCCCGCGGCGAGGACGGCCTGGCGGCCCGGCGTGGCCGACTGCTCACCGTTCTGCCCGACGCAGCCGACGAGGACGTCGTCGACGGTGGCCGGATCGAGGTCGCTGCGCTGCGCCAGGGCCTGCAGCACCTGGGCCAGCAGGTCCACCGGGTGCACGCCGGACAGCGCCCCTCCGGGCTTCCCGCGCCCCATGGGACTGCGGACGGCGTCGACGATGACGGCTGCGGGCATGGGACCGTCCTCCTGGGATCGCTGTGGTCGTTGACACAATAACCATGAGCACCAATAACATGGATGCATCCGGTCGGTGGCCTCCGCGCCCTGCCGGCCGCCCCCGGCGACGGCGCCGGGGGGACCCCGGAGGGAGCCCGAGGATGTCGTTCGACCTGCCCGCCGCCCATCGAGACCTCCTCGAGCGGGCCCGGAAGACGGCGGACGAGGTCCGCTGGCGGGCCGGCGAGGCCGACGCCGCGACCGACGTGGACCCGGTGATGCGGGAGGCGCTGCAGGCCAGCGGCCTGGTCGCGGTCACCGTGCCCGCCGCCCACGGGGGCGCCTCCGACACCGTCGACTCCCTGGCGGTCACCGTCGTCCGCGAGGCCTTCGGCGGGGTGTCGGCGCACCTGGACTCGCTGTTCGCCATGCAGGGCATCGGCAGCTACGCGCTGTCGGTGGCCGGCAGCCCGCGGGTGCAGGAGGAGTGGCTGCCGCGGGTGGTCTCCGTGGAGGCGGTCGCCGCGCTGTGCCTGACCGAGCCCGACGTCGGCTCGGACCTGCGGTCGATCACCACGACGGTCGCCGAGCGCGACGGCGAGCTGGTGCTCGACGGGCACAAGTCGTTCATCACCAACGCGCCCGCGGCCGCCTTCTTCACCGTGCTGGCCAAGGAGGAGGCGGGGTTCTCGCTGGTCTTCGTGCCGGCCGACACCCCTGGCGTCACGGTCACGTCCGGGCCCGATCTCATCGCCCCGCACGTCATCGGCGAGGTCCGCTTCGACGGCGTCCGGGTGCCGCTGGACGCCCGGGTCGGCCAGCCCGGGCAGGCGTTCCCGCTGGTGCTGCAGACGCTGGCCACCTTCCGGGTGTCGGTGGCGGGCTCGGCCGTCGGCCTGGCCCAGGCGGCGCTGGACGAGGCCGTCGCGCACACCACCGGCCGCGAGCAGTTCGGCACCTCGCTCGCCCGGCTCGGCCCGATCCCGCAGATGCTCGGCACCTGCTGGACGGAGATCGAGCAGGCGCGCCTGCTCACCTACGCCGCCGCCACCAGGGCCGCCGCCGACCCGCAGGGGGCGCTGCACTGGTCCTCGATGGCGAAGGTGGCGGCCACCGAGACCGCGGGCCGGGTGGCCGACCGCTGCGTGCAGATGATGGGCCGCTTCGGCGTGGTCACCGGCTCGACCATCGAGCGGCTCTACCGCAACGCCCGCCCGATGCGGATCTACGAGGGCGGCAACGAGGTGCTGCTCGGCCAGCTGGCCAAGACCCTCACCCGTCCCGCCCGCGGCTGACGCCGCCCCCGGAGGAAGGACCGAGTCCATGGTCGCCGTCGGCATGCTGCTCTCCGACGTCCCGAGCACCGTTCCCCCCGCCCAGCAGTTCGACGGCGTGCGCCGCATCGTCGAGGCCGCCCAGCGGGTGGGGATGACCTACATCGCCATCGGCCAGCACTTCCTCTACGGGGACCTGCGCTGGCTGCAGCCGGTGCCGCTGCTCGCCCGGCTGGCCGCCGACTGCGACCGGGGGACCCGGCTGGCGACGCAGATCATGATCGCGCCGCTCTACCACCCGGTCATGCTGGCCGAGGAGCTGGCCACCCTCGACGTCGTCACCGAGGGCCGGCTGGTGTTCGGCGCCGGCATCGGCTACCGCCCCGAGGAGTTCGAGTACCTCGGCATCCCCTTCAAGGAGCGCGCGGCGCGCACCGACGAGATCCTCGAGCTGCTGGTGAAGCTCTGGACGCAGGACGAGGTCACCCACTCCGGCCGGTTCTGGCAGCTCGACGGCGTCCGCCCGCACCTCAAGCCCGTGCAGAGCCCGCACCCGCCGATCTGGGTCGGCGCGCAGAGCGTGGCCGGAGCCCGGCGGGCCGGCCGCTTCGGTGACGCCTTCCCGGTGACGCCGGAGGCCACCTACGACGAGATCGAGGAGCGCTTCGCCGCCGTCCGCGAGGGCTTCGCCGCGCGCGGCAAGCCGTTCGGCCCGCAGCCGGTGCGCCGCAACGTGCAGGTGGCCGGCTCCCGTGACGAGGCGCTGGTCGAGTACGCGCGCGTGTCGAAGGGGAAGTACCTGTCCTACGCCAGCAAGGGCATGACGCACGCCGGCGACGCCGAGACCCTCGACCGCGACTTCCTCGCCAGCGTCGCGCAGCACGCCGTCGTCGGCAGCGACGCCGAGGTGGTCGCCCAGCTCACCGACCTGTGCACCCGCTTCCCGGTCGACCCGCTGCTGCTGCGCCCGCAGTGGCCGTCGATGTCGACCGAGGACACCATCGCCGCGATCGAGCGACTGGGGAGGGAGGTCGTCCCCGCCATCCGGGCGCTGCCGACCCCCCAACCCGAGCCCGTGCCCGCGGGCGCGGCCTGAGCCGGCAGGACCGACGGACAGGAGAGGCAGCATGAGCCGTTTCGAGGGGAAGGTCGCGCTGGTCACCGGGGGAGCCCGGGGACAGGGCCGGTCGCACGCGGTGCGGCTGGCGGCGGAGGGGGCCGACGTCGCGGTCGTCGACGTCGTCTCGCAGTTCGACTCCGTGCAGTACGCGATGTCGACGCCGGACGACCTGGCCGAGACCGAGAAGCTCGTCCGCGAGCACGGCCGGGAGTTCCTCGGCATCCAGGGCGACGTGCGCGACGAGGAGCAGGTGGCCGGCGCCGTCCGGCAGGCCGAGGAGCGCTTCGGCGGCATCGACCTGGTCTGTGCCAACGCGGGGATCCTGCCCTCGACCGGCCCGCACGCCCAGCGGCTCGAGGCCTGGCACGACACCATCGCCACCAACCTCTCCGGCGTCTTCTACACGCTGCGCGCGGTCACGCCGGGCATGGTCGAGCGCGGCCGCGGCGGGGCGATCGTCATCACCGGGTCGACGTCGAGCTTCCGCGGCGTCGCCTACAAGACCGAGATGCTCAACCCGGGGCACATGGCCTACGGCGCGGCGAAGTCCGGCGTCCTGGCGCTGATGCGCAACTACGCGATGGCACTCGGCAAGCACGGCATCCGGGTCAACACGGTCATCCCCGCGGGCGTGGACACGCCCATGATCAGCAACGAGTTCTTCACCAGGGACCTGCAGGCCGACGCCCCGCCCGGGTGGATGGCCAACGTCATGGAGCACGGCCCGGTGCAGCCCGGCGACATCTCCGACGCCGTCCTGTTCCTGCTGTCGGACCAGGCGAAGTACGTCACCGGCACCGCGCTGCCGGTGGACATGGGCACGCTGCTCATCTGACCGGACCGCGCCGACGAGAGGGGAGGGGCCCTGCGGCTTCCTCCCCTCTCTGCGCGCTCGTCGTCGACCTGCTGTCGTCCCGGCGCGTCCGGGGCCGCCCCGGGTCGACGTGCGGCGCCGTGGTCCGCGCCCGGGACGTGACGGACCCGCGGAGGTGTCCGGGGCACCTCCGCGGGTCTGCAGGTGGAGGAGCTCAGCTCATGCCGGCCGGCACCTGCTGCGGACGGCGGACGAAGCCCTCGTAGCCGTTGGCCGCCACCTCGTCGCACTTCTGCCGGTAGACGCCCACCCCACCGATGTAGGGCATGAACACCCGCGGCTTGCCCGGCACGTTGGAGCCCATGTACCAGGAGTCGGCGGTCGGGTAGAGCGTCATGTGCCCCACCTCGTCGACGTGCGCGGTCCACTCGTCCTCGGCCTCGACCGTGGGCTCCATCGTCGACAGCCCCCCGGCGCGCATCGAGGCGATCGCGTCGGCCACCCACTCCACGTGCTGCTCGATCGAGGTAACCATGTTGGAGAGGACCGACGGGCTGCCGGGACCGGTGATGGTGAACAGGTTCGGGAACCCCGCGACCTGGATGCCCAGATACGTCCGCGGACCGGCGTGCCACTTGTCCTGGAGCCGCACGTCACCGCGACCGCGGATGTCGACCGCCGTCAGCGCACCGGTCATCGCGTCGAATCCGGTGGCGAACACGAGGTCGTCGAACTCGAACTCCTCCTGGGTGGTGCGCAGCCCCCGGTGGGTGATCTCCACGATCGGCGTCTTCCGCACGTTCACCAGGCGCACGTGCGGCAGGTTGTACGTCTCGTAGTAGTTCGTGCCGAGGCACGGCCGCTTGGTGCCGAAGGGGTGGTCGTGCGGCTGCAGCGCGGCGGCCGTCTCCGGGTCCTCGACGATCTCGGCGATCCGGTCCCGCACGAACTGGGCCGCGGTGTCGTTGGCCGCCTGGCTCGTGATCATGTCGTTGTAGCTGACCAGCATGTCGACGAGGTTGTTGTCCTCGTCGTACCAGACGCTCTCGTAGCGGGCCTGCCGCTCGTCCGGGCTCACCTCGAGAGCGGACTTCGTGGGCGTCGGGACGGCGATGCCGAAGCCGGACTCCCGTGCGGCGCGGCGGACCTCGTCGTAGCGCTCCTTGACCGAGCGCTGGTGCTCCGGGTCGATCGGGTGGTTGCGGGCCGGCAGCACGAAGTTCGGCGTCCGCTGGAAGACGGTCAGCTCGGCCGCCTGCTCGGCGATGAGGGGGATGGCCTGGACGCCCGAGGAGCCGGTGCCGATGACGGCGACCCGCTGCCCGCTGAAGTCCACCCCCTGTGCGGGCCAGTGCCCGGTGTGGAACCAGCGGCCGCGGAAGAGGTCGAGCCCCGGGACCTCCGGCACCTTGGACGCCGAGAGGCATCCGGTGGCCATGACCACGTACTGCGTGGAGAACTGATCGCCCTTGTCGGTGCGCACGTGCCAGCGCTCGACGTCCTCGTCGAAGACCGCCTCGGTGACCGTGGTCTCGAGCTTGATGTCGCGGCGCAGGTCGAAGCGGTCGGCGACGTGGTTGACGTAGCGGAGCAGTTCGTCCTGGGGCGGGTACTTCTCCGTCCACTCCCACTCCTGCTCGAGCTCGGAGTCGAACGAGAAGCTGTAGTCCATGCTCTTCACGTCGACCCGGGCGCCGGGGTAGCGGTTCCAGAACCACGTCCCCCCGACGCCGTCGCCCTTCTCGAAGACCTGGACGGTCAGGCCCATGCCGCGCAGCTTGTGCAGCATGTACAGGCCCGACATCCCGGCCCCGACGACGACGGCGTCGACCTCGGGGACACCCTTCACCGCCGAGTTCGACGGTTGCTGGTGCGTCTGTGTCATGTGTTCCGTTCCTCTCGGGAGGGTCCCGGGACGGCCGCGCCACGCGACCGGGGGACGGGGATCACGCCGGCTGGGCGGTGAGCTGGCGGTCGACGGCCTCGGCCACGTAGGCGATGCCGGCCTCGCTGCCGGGCAGCACGTTGACCATCGTGAAGAAGCCGTGCATCTGGCCCTCGAAGACGCGGGACTGCACGGGGACGCCGGCCGCGGCCAGCGCGTCGGCGTACTCCTGGCCCTCCTGGCGCAGCACGTCGTGCTCGGCGAGCAGGACGACGGCCGGTGGCAGGCCGGAGTGGTCCTCGAGCTTGGACGGTGAGGCCTCCGGGTGCTGTCGCATGTCGTGCTCGGGGGCGTAGAGGTCCCAGAACCACACCATCGACTCGCGGGTGAGCAGCGTCTGGTTCTCGGGGTCGCGGTAGGTCTCGTTGTCCAGGTTGCAGTCGGTCACCGGGTACACGAGGACCTGCATCGCGATGGCCGGCCCGCCGGCGTCGCGCGCCTTGTGCGCGACGATCGCGGCGAGGTTCCCGCCCGCGCTGTCGCCGGCGACGATGAGTGGCACGCGGGCCCCGGCGATCTCCTCCAGGTGCTCGTCGATCCACCGCAGCGCCGCCCAGGAGTCGTTCACGGCCGCCGGGTACGGGTTCTCCGGCGCCATCCGGTAGTCGACGAGCACGACCGCGCACCCGGTGCGCTGGGCGAGGGTCTTGCCGAGCGTCTCGAACTCCGGCAGCGCGCCGATCACCCAGCCGCCGCCGTGGTAGTAGACGAGCACGCCGCGGGGGCTCTCGTTCGGCACGAGGACGTGCAGCGGGATCGCGTAACCGTCGTCCGCCGGCGCGCTCGTCATCTCCGCCCGGTGCACGTCGGGCCCGGGCCCGTACATCTCACCGAGGGTCGCGGTCAGACCGCGGGCCTCCTCCGGGGTCATCTCGTGCAGCGGCTTGGCACCGCTCTCGGCCATCTGCGTGAGCAGCGCCGTCGTCGCCTCGTCCAGGGCCATGCCGCCTCCAGGGGTGTCCGCTCGCGTGCGGGACCGGATGGTCGTCACCTCGTCGGGTGACTCAGGCCACCCAAAGTAGGTAGACCATGCGCAGGGACACAACCCCCGCTCGGCGGGTCGCGGTGAACCTGCGAAAGATGCGCAGGGACTCTTCCGCTGCCTCCGGCATTGTGGCTACGGTCACTGCGCCGGGCCCGTCGACGCCTCTCCGGCCGCCGGCCCGCCGCACGCCCCGGGGCGACGACGCCCCGGGACCGTCGACACCGAGGAGCGCCGTGAAGACCGTCGGAGCACTGCTGTGGGAGCCCGGGACGCAGTCGGGGTGGAGCGTCGAGGAGATCGAGGTCGACCCGCCGGAGCGGCGGGAGGTCACCGTCAAGCTGACCGCGTCGGGCATCTGCCACAGCGACGACCACCTCGACACCGGGGACATCCCGCTGGGCTGGGCGCCGATCCTGGGCGGTCACGAGGGCGCCGGCGTCGTCACCGAGGTCGGGCCCGAGGTCACCGAGCTGACCGAGGGCGACCACGTCGTCATGTCGTTCCTGCCCTCGTGCGGCAAGTGCCGGATGTGCGTCTCCGGCCGCTCGAACATGTGCGACCTCGGCGCCGGCGTCCTCGCCGGCTTCGCCCCCGACGGCACCCACCGCGTGCACGCCCGCGGGAAGGGCGTCGGCGCGATGAGCTATCTGGGCACCTTCGCGCCGTACGCCACGGTGCCGGTCGACGCCGTCGTGAAGATCGACCCGTCGGTCCCGCTGATGCCGGCCTCGCTGATCGGCTGCGGCGTCCCCACCGGCTGGGGGTCCTCGGTCTACGCCGCCGACATGCAGCTGGGCGACACCGTCGTGATCTTCGGCACCGGTGGCGTCGGCATGAACGCCGTCCAGGGGGCGGTGCACCGCGGGGCGAAGAACATCGTCACGGTCGACCCGGTGGCCTTCAAGCGTGAGAAGGCCAAGGAGTTCGGCGCCACCCACCCCGTGGGCTCCTTCGAGGAGGCCCGGCAGCTCATCGAGCACATGACCAACGGCCAGGGCGCCGACCGGGTGATCATCACCGTCGACGTCGCCCGCGGGGACATCGTCGAGCAGGCCAACCAGCTCACCCGACGCGGCGGGGTGATCGTGCTGACGGCGGCCGCGCCGGTGCTGCAGCGCGACGTCCAGTTCGACCTGTTCAGCTTCGCGATGTCGGGCAAGCGGCTGCAGGGCTCGCTCTACGGGACGACGAACTCGAAGAACGACATCCCGCTGATCGCCGACATGTACAAGAACGGCCAGTTCAAGCTCGACGAACTGATCACGAAGACCTACAAGCTCGAGGACATCAACGAGGCCTTCGCCGACCTCCGCGACGGAAAGAACATCCGCGGCGTCATCGTCTACGACGACTGAGGGCCCACGCGATGACGCTCACCCGGCCCGACACCCCGGTGGCCGACCTGCTGGACATCCAGCGGGCCACCCACGTCTACGCCCGCGGCCTGGACCGCTTCGACCCGCACGAGGCGGCGTCGGCGTTCACCGACGACGCCGTCTGGGACGCCACCGCCGTCGGCCTCGAGCGGTTGGAGGGGATCGCGGCGATCCTCGGCTTCTTCGAGCGGGACGCCTCGGCGATCGCCGACCAGTTCCACGTCATCACCAACCACGTCGTCGACCTCGACGACGACGGGACGACGGCGCGCGGCACCAACTACGTGTTCTCCGAGGGGCACACGAGGAGCGGTGCCGCGTTCAAGGCGATCGCGCTCAACGAGGACACCTACCGCCGCACGCCCGCGGGCTGGCGCATCGCCACCCGCCGCATCTCGGCACTCACCCCGCCCGAGCTCGAGGGCTTCGATGCCTGAGCCCGGCACCCACCTGGAAGGACCGGCATGACCGCAGTGGAGGAGCGCGCCGGCACCGGCGTGCGTTCGTTCGACAAGCTCTTCATCGGCGGCCACTGGGTGCCGCCGGCCACCGACGCGGTGATCGAGGTGGTCAGCCCCATCACCGAGCAGGTCGTGGCCACCGTCCCGCACGCGAGCCCGGCGGACATGGACGCCGCCGTCGCCGCGGCCCGGAAGTCCTTCGACGAGGGACCCTGGCCCCGGATGTCACCGGCCGAGCGGGCCGCCGCGCTGCGCCGGGTGGGGGAGGAGGTGGGCAAGCGGATCCCGGAGATGGAGGCCTCCTTCACCGTCGAGATCGGTGCCCCCGCCATGATCAGCAAGGCCTTCCACGCCAACGCCACGGCGATGTGGGACGACGCCGCGACCCTGGCGGCCACCCTGCAGCTCGAGGAGCGCCGCACGGTGACCGGCGGCGGCGAGGCGACGATCGTCAGGGAGCCGGTCGGCGTCGCCGCGGTGATCATCCCCTGGAACGGGCCGGTCGCCACCGCGTCGCTGAAGATCGCCCCGGCGCTCGCGGCCGGCTGCACCGTCGTCCTCAAGCCCGCACCCGAGGGTCCGGTGTCGGTGATGATCCTGGCCGAGGCGCTCGAGGCCGCCGGACTGCCCGACGGCGTCGTCAGCGTCCTGCCCGGCGGGCGCGAGGTCGGCGAGCACCTGGTGAAGCACCCCGACGTCGACAAGGTGTCCTTCACCGGCTCGACGGCGGCCGGACGCCGGATCATGGCGCTGTGCGCCGAGCGGATCGCCCGCGTGACGCTGGAGCTCGGCGGCAAGTCGGCGGCGATCGTGCTGCCCGACGCCGACCTCTCCGCCGTCGCGCAGACGGTCACCTTCGCCGGCATCGGCAGCTCCGGCCAGGTCTGCGCCGCGCTCACCCGCCTCGTCGTCCCCCGGGACAAGCAGGACGAGGTCGTCGAGCAGGTCAAGGCGATCATGGAGTCGGTGAAGGTCGGCGACCCCCGTGAGGAGGGGACCGTGCTGGGCCCGCTGGCCGCCGAGCGCCAGCGCGACCGCGTCGAGGGCTACATCGCCACCGGCGTCGAGGAGGGTGCACGCCTGGTGACCGGCGGCGGCCGGCCCGAGGGTCTCGACCGCGGCTACTACGTCCAGCCGACGTTGTTCGCCGACGTCGACAACGCCATGCGGATCGCGCAGGAGGAGATCTTCGGCCCGGTCATCGTGGTGATCCCCTACGACACCGTCGACGACGCCGTCCGGATCGCCAACGACTCCCAGTACGGCCTCTCCGGCGCGGTGTTCACCGCGGACAAGGAGGCCGGCGAGGCGATCGCGCGTCGGGTGCGCACCGGCCAGATCTACGTCAACGACTGGGGCATGTGCGTCACCCAGCCCTTCGGCGGCTACAAGCAGTCCGGTCTGGGCCGGGAGGGTGGTCCCGAGGGCATCGCCGCCTTCCTCGAGACGAAGATGATCCAGGGCATCTGAGAGGGCCCTCCTGCCCCCACCGCTCGCGAGCTCGCGGCGGGGCCCTGCAGGAGTCCACGCGGCTCCGGTCCCCCACGGGGGACCGGAGCCGCGGCGCGTCCGGGGCCGGCCGTCGACACGATCCACTGCCGCGGCACGGGACCGCCCACCCGTCGCCGCTGCGGCGGGTGCCGAGCGACCCGGGCGGACCCCGGCACCACCGGCTGCCCGGCGGCCCGTCGGGGGTCTGGACACCGCCTGTGGCCGTCATTACAGTCCCCGACTAAACCTGCACATGATTACAAGCCTTCGGGAGCGCGCATGGACACCAGGGTCAGGACAGGTCGGCGCAGGGCGCTGAGCGGAGCAGGGGCCCTGCTGCTGGCCGCCGGCCTGGTCGCGTGCACCTCGCCCGGTTCCGACTCGTCCGGCGGCAGCGGCTCCGGCGGCGCGGGCGGGGGCGGGGGCGGGGAGGGCCTGCCCGACACCGTCCGCGTGATGAGCATCCGGGCGCTCACCGGGCCGGTCTCCTTCGCCGGGCTCAACGCGCAGAAGGGCATCGACCTGGCCGTCGAGCAGATCGAGGCCGACGGCCTGCTGGGCGAGACCACCATCGAGGTCGACTCCCGCGACAGCGCGACCAGCCCGCAGGAGGCGGCCAGCTTCGCCAGCCAGGCGATCGCCGACCCGGGCTACGTGGCGATCATCGGCCCCGAGGCCAGCGCGCAGGCCACCGCCGTCTCGCCGATCGTCGACCAGCAGGGCATGCCCACCGTCTACGTGCAGGCCGGCAGCGAGGGCGTCGTCATCGGCGACTACACCTTCCGCATCACGCCCCCGGCGGCCTCCTACTTCGACCTGGCCGGCGAGTACGCCGAGCAGCAGGGCGTCACGACCGCCTCGGTGCTGTTCAACAGCGGCAACCCGACGCTGGTCCAGCTCGGCCAGGAGGTCGTCCCGGAACTGGCCTCCGAGCACGGCTTCGAGGTGCTCAGCACCGGCGGGGTCGAGGCGACCCAGCAGGACTTCACGACCCCGGCGTCCTCGATCGCGGGCGAGGGCCCGGACGCGGCGTTCCTCATGGTGCAGGGCCCGCAGTACCCGGTGGCGATCACCCAGCTGCGACAGGCCGGCTACGACGGCGAGCTGATCGGCATGAGTGCCGCGGGTGCCGGCAACCTGTCCTCGGCCGGGGAGGGCGCGGCCGGCTTCGTGTGGCCCACCAACTTCACCGCGGACCAGGACGTCGAGAGCACCCGGACGTTCGTCGAGGCCTACCGCGAGAAGTACGACGGCGAGGCGCCCAACAACTACGCCGCCGAGGCCTACGACGCGATGTGGTTCCTGGCGCGCGGCATCGCCGAGGCCGACAGCACCGACCGCACCGCGGTCCAGGAGGGCCTGGCCACCGTCGCGGGCGAGGGCTTCGACGGCGCCCAGGGCGAGATCACCTTCGAGGGCAACGACGCCCGGGTCCCCGGGGTCCTCGTCCGGTGGGACGGCACCGCCGAGGTCCCCGTCGAGGCCGGCTCCTGACCCGCTGACGGCCGGCCGGTGCCGGCGGGCGACCGCCGTCACCGGCCTCCGGGAGGAGGACCCCATGGCACAGGACGTGCTCAACGCGCTGACCCTCGGCTCGCTCTACCTGCTGTTCGCCCTCGGGATGAGCCTGGCCTGGGGGACGATCGGCATCCTCAACTTCGCCCACGGCTCGATCTTCGTGTTCGCCGCGTTCACCGCCCACCTGCTGGTGCAGGAGGTGCCGCTGCCGCTCCCGGCGATGCTGGCCGTCGGCGTGCTGGTGGGTGCAGTGCTGTCGCTGCTGGTCCAGGTGCTGGCGTTCGAGCCGATCCAGCGGCGCGCCACCGACCACCGCAAGGCCGAGATGCAGATCCTCGTCGGGGGCATCGGCATCGCGATCATCCCGCTGGCGGTGGCGCAGTACCTCACCCGCAGCGTGCCGTTCGGCTACTCCGGCAGCACGTTCCGCGTGACCACGTGGGACTGGGGCTTCGTCCGGGTCGGCAACGTCCAGCTGGTCACCCTGGTCGCCGCGTTCGGGCTGGCCGCCGTCATCGGCTGGTGGCTGCGAGCGGCGCGGCCGGGGCTGGCACTGCGCGCGATCGGCGTCGACGCGGAGGTCGCCTCGATGATGGGCGTCGACCGCCGCCGCCTCGCCCTGCTGACCATGGCGGTCGCCGGCGGCCTCGCAGGCCTGGCGGGCGTGCTGCTCACCTACTACCTGGGCTCGATCGCCCCGGAGACCGGCGACGCGTTCCTGCTCAAGGCGTTCGCCGCGATCATCCTCGGCGGCGTCGGCAGCATCGCCGGCGTCGTGCTCGGCGCCATGGTCCTGGCCGGCATCGAGACGCTGGTGCTGGTCACGACCTCGGGGACCTGGGCGCCGGCCATCGCGTTCGGCGTCATCTTCCTCATGCTCCTCGTCCGGCCCAACGGCCTGCTGGGCCGTCAGGAGGTCCGCCGAACGTGAACGCCTGGTACTTCTCGCACCTGGTCCTCATCCAGTCGACGTTCATCAGCTTCCTGCTGGCGCTGTCGATCCAGGTCCCGCTGCGTGCGGGGGTATTCTCCTTCGCCGGCGTCGGGAGCTACGCGATCGGTGCGTACACCGCGGCGATCCTCACCATCCGCGCCCAGCTCGCCCCGGTGCTGGCGATCGGCGCCGGCATGCTGATCGCCGCCGCGGCCGGGTACCTGCTGGCGCTGCTCGTCGCCCGGCTCTCCGGCCTCTACCTCGGCATGGCGACCATCTCCTTCGCGCTCTTCCTCGGGGTGCTGGCCACCAACGGCGGCGAGCTCACCGGCGGGGCCACCGGCCTCTACGGCGCGATCAGCACGCTGACCACCACGCACGTGGTCGTGGTGACCGTCGTGGTGGTGCTGCTGCTCGCGGGCAGCGAGCGCGGTGCCTACGGCCGGCGGGTCGACGCCGTCCGCGAGGACCCGCACCTGGCCGTCTCCCTCGGCATCGACGTCACCCGGGTCCGCCGGCGTGTGTTCGTCGTCAGCGGGGCCCTCGGTGCCGCGGCCGGCGGGATGAACAGCCTGCTGCGCACGACCGTCTCGCCGGAGACCGTCGGGTTCCACCTCGTGGTCACCGCGCTGACGATGATCATCGTCGGCGGGGCGCTGTCGTGGGCCGGAGCCGCCATCGGTGCGGTGATCTTCACCTGGCTGCCGAGCGTCCTGCAGGTCGTCGGCGACTGGCAGCTGGTCGTCTACGGCGTCATCGTGGCGGCGGCCGCCGTCTGGGTGCCCAACGGCCTGCTCGGTCTGGCCCAGGACGGCTGGCACCGGCTGCGGACGCGACGCCGGCGGATCCCGGCCGGAGGTGCCGCTGCGCCGGTGACCACGGTCGCGGCCGACCCGGAGCAGGAACTCGCCGCCCTCGGCGGCCCGGCCGCGGAGGCGCGGCCGTGACCGCCCTCGACCAGCGCCCGGAGGGCGCGGTGCCCGTCCCCGGCGCCCCGGTGCTGCAGGGCGCCGACGTCGCGGTGCACTACGGCGGCATCAAGGCCGTCGACGGCGTCGACCTCGCCCTCGAGACCGGCCGCATCCTCGGCATCCTGGGGCCCAACGGGTCGGGCAAGAGCACCCTGCTGGCCGCGCTCACCCGGCTGGTGCCGCTCACCCGCGGCCGGCTCACCCTCGACGGCGAGGACTACGGCCGCACCCCGGCGTCGCGCCTGGCGCACCGCGGCATCGCGCGGACGTTCCAGACCGTGCGGCTGCTGCCCGACCTCACCGTGCTCGGCAACATCCAGCTCGGGGCGGACCTGCGGCTGGGCCGCGCCGCCCGGCTGCGGGAGCTGGCCCGCCGCAGCGTGCCCGAGCCGGTCGAGGAGGCCGTGGAGCGCACCGGCGTCGGCGACCTGCTCGACCTGCGGCCGGGCGAGCTGTCCTACGGCACCGCCCGCCGGGTGGAGATCGCCCGCGCGCTGGCCAGCCGGCCGCGGGTGCTGATGCTCGACGAGCCGACGGCGGGGATGAACCAGCCCGAGCGGCTGGAGGTGGCCGGCCTGCTGCGCCGGCTGCGCGACGAGGGGCTCACGCAGCTGCTCGTCGAGCACGACGTCTCGATGATGGTCGACACCTGCGACCGGCTGCTGGCGATGAACCAGGGTCTGCCGATCGCCGAGGGCGCCCCCCGCGACGTCGTCCGGGACCCGTCGGTCCAGGAGGCCTACCTGGGGAAGAGGTGGAACCGTGCTGGAGATCGCTGACCTGCACGTCCGGTACGCGACGGCGGAGGCCGTGCGGGGGGTGGGCCTCTCGGCGACGCCGGGCCGGGTCACCCTGGTGCTCGGCGCGAACGGCGCCGGCAAGACCAGCACGCTGCGCGCCGCCGCCGGCCTGGTGAAGGCACACGCCGGCCGGGTGGTGCTCGACGGCCGCGACGTCACCGGCCTGGCGCCGCACCGCATCGTGCGGGCCGGCATGGTGCTGGTGCCCGAGGGGCGCCGGGTGTTCGCTCCGCTGACGGTCGAGGAGAACCTGGTCCTCGGCGGCTACACCGCTTCCCGGGACCGCTCCCGGGAGGTCCTCGACCGGGTCTTCACCATGTTCCCGATCCTGCGCGAGCGACGGTCGGGCCCGGCCGGGCTGCTGTCGGGCGGCGAGCAGCAGATGCTCGCCTTCGGCCGGGCGCTGATGAGCTCGCCGCGGGTGATCATGCTGGACGAGCCCTCGATGGGTCTGGCGCCCACGATGGTCGAGTCGGTGCTGGAGGCCGTCCGCGCGATGGCCGACGAGGGCCTGTCGGTGCTGCTGGTGGAGCAGAACGCCGAGATGGGTCTCGAGGTCGCCGACGACGTCGTGGCGATGGCCCGTGGCGAGATCGTCTTCACCGGCCCGGCCGCCCGGGCGCGGTCGAACGCCTCGGTGCTGCGCGCGTTCCTCGGCGAGGCCGCGCTGACCGGGAGCGGTGGCGGATGACCGCCGCGGCCCCGGGCGACCCCGCCCTGCTCGGTGCCCGCAGCGCCCGGCTCTACGCGCGCTACGCGCTCGCGGTCGACACGGGCGACCTCGGTGCGCTGCGCGCGATGGTGACCGACGACGTCGGCGTCACCCGCGGGGAGCTGCCGCCCACGTCCGGCGTCGAGGCGTTCCTGGACGTCTACCGCGCGCACGTGGCGCTGCGGATCCCGGTCTGCCGGCACGTGGTCACCAACGTCCTCGCCGAGCCGGCCGGCGACCTGATCCGGACGTCGGCCTACTTCTCGGCCACGATGTTCGAGGAGCAGGGCACCCGGGTGGTGACCGGCACCTACGCCGACGACCACGTCGAGCACGGCGGTGAGCTGCTCATTGCGCACAAGCGCATCTCCGTCGACCGCGTCGTGCACCTGCCGGCCGCGGACAGCCACTTCGCCCACGCCGGGACGCCGGAGCCGGTGGAGCTCCGCCGGCGCGGGCCTGGTCCGGGTGCCGCGTCCGCAGCCGAGGACTGGTCAAACAACCATGCACATGATTAGGTGGGTTCACTCGCGCGCGAAGTGTGCGGGACCCCGTCGGTAGGGGAGAGATGCGCTACTACACGGAGCTGGTGCCGGCCTTCCCGGACCAGGGCGACTGGACGCTCGCGACGGTACTGCGGCACCACGCGGCCCGTCGCCCCGACGCCGTCGCGCTCGACCTGCCCGAGGAGGACCTGACCCTCACCTACGCGCAGGCGCTGCAGCAGGCGGAGTCGGTGGCCGACCGGCTCGCCGAGGCCGGTGCCCGCGCCGGTGACCGGGTACTGGTCATGGCGGCCAACTCCTCGCAGTTCCTGCGCACCTGGCTGGGCACGGGGATCGGCGGCACGGTCCAGGTGCCGATCAACACCGCCTACGAGGGCGTCTTCCTCGAGCACCAGGTGGCCACCGCGGCGCCGCGGTTCGCCGTCATCGACGACGTCCACGCCGCGAAGTTCGCCGCCGTCGGTGACGTCGCCCAGGTGATCGAGCGCTTCTGGGTGGTCGACACCGGCAGCCGCGAGCAGGCGCTGGCCCTGCTGCGCGAGCACGGCTGGAGCGCCGGCCGGTGGGAGGACCTCGCCGTCGGCGCCCGCCCCGGGGTGGAGTTCCGGACGCCGCCGCCGCACGCGCTGGCCTCGATCTTCTTCACCTCCGGCACCACCGGCCCGTCCAAGGGCGTGGCCATGCCGCACGCGCAGATGTACTTCTTCGGGCAGGAGGTGGTCAGCCTCCAGCGGCTGACCCCCGAGGACGTCTACTTCACCTGCACGCCGCTGTTCCACGGCAACGCACAGTTCATGGCCGCCTACCCGGCCCTCATCGCCGGGGCCCGGCTGGTCTGCCGGCCGCGGTTCAGCGCCAGCCGCTGGGTCGACCAGCTCCGGGACTCCGGCGTCACCGCCACCAACCTCATCGGCGTGATGATGGACTTCGTCTGGAAGCAGCCCCCGCGCCCGGACGACGCCGACAACGTGCTGCGCACCGTGTTCGCGGCCCCCACGGCCAGTTCCATCGTCGACGGCTTCCGCGCCCGTTTCGGCATCGAGGCCTTCACCGAGGTCTTCGGCCTCACCGAGACCAGCGCGCCGATCCTGTCGCCCTACGGCGAGGAGCGGCCCGCTGGTGCCGCCGGGCTGCAGGCAGCTGACTGGTTCGACGTCCGGCTGGTCGACCCCGAGACCGACCGCGAGGTCCCGGTGGGGGAGGTCGGCGAGCTCGTCGTCCGCCCGCGGCACCCGTGGACCTGCTCGCTGGGCTACTTCGGCATGCCGGAGAAGACCGCCGAGGCCTGGCGCAACCTGTGGTTCCACACCGGTGACGCCCTGCGCAAGGACGCCGGGGGCTGGTTCTACTTCGTCGACCGCTACAAGGACGCGCTGCGCCGGCGCGGGGAGAACATCAGCTCCTACGAGGTCGAGCAGGGGCTGCTGTCGCACCCCGGTGTCCTCGAGGTCGCCGTCGTCGGCGTCGCGGCGGACTCCGAGGCCGGCGAGGACGAGGTCATGGCCGTCGTCGTCGCCGACCCCGCCGGCCCGGGCGTGACCGCCGCCGAGCTGTGGGAGTGGTGCGAGGGCCGGGTGCCGGCCTTCGCGATCCCGCGCTACGTCCGCTTCACGGGCTCCCTGCCCAGGACGCCCTCGGAGAAGGTCCAGAAGGCCCAGCTCAGGGCCGACGGCGTCACCGCCGACACCCACGACCGGACCGCCGTCACCGCGGTGGCCGGCGCCCGCTGAGGAGACCGCCGTGGACTACGCCGAGGACCCCACCCACCGGGAGATCCGCGAGGCCGTCCGAGCCATGTGCAAGGCGTTCCCGGACGAGTACTGGATGCAGCACGACGACTCCCACGAGTTCCCGTGGGAGTTCTACGACGCGGTCAAGGACGCCGGCTGGCTCGGGCTGACGATCCCCGAGGAGTACGGCGGCGGCGGTCTCGGCGTCACCGAGGCGGCCCTCGTCGAGTACGAGATCGCCGCGTCCGGCGCCGGCATGGGCGGCTGCAGCGCCGTGCACATCGGCATCTTCGGCTTCCACCCGGTCATCGAGCACGGCTCGGAGTCGCTCAAGCGGCGGTTCCTGCCGCAGGCGGTCAGCGGCGAGCTGCACGTCTCCTTCGCCGTCACCGAGCCCGACGCCGGCACCGACACCACCAACATCTCCACCACCGCCCGCGAGGTCGACGGCGGCTGGCTGGTGTCGGGCAAGAAGGTGTGGATCACCAAGGCGCAGGAGGCGCAGCGGATGCTGCTGCTGGCCCGCACCAGCCCGCGCGACCCGGCCGCGAAGAAGACGGCGGGGCTCACGCTGTTCTTCGCGCCGATGGACCGCGAGCACGTGCATATCCGCGAGATCCCCAAGATGGGCCGCAACGCCGTCGACACCAACGAGCTGTTCATCGACGACCTCTTCGTCGCCGACGAGGACGTCGTCGGGGAGGTCGGGCACGGCTTCCGCACCATCCTCGGCGGCCTGAACGCCGAGCGGGTCATCAGCGCCAACGCCGCGCTCGGCATCGGACGGGCGGCGCTGCGCCGCGGCGTCGAGTACGCCAAGCAGCGGGAGGTGTTCGGCCGGCCGATCGGGCAGAACCAGGGCATCTCCTTCCAGCTCGCCGACGCCGCGATCCGCCTCGACGCCGCCGAGCAGGTCGTGCACAAGGCGGCCTGGCTGGTCGACCGCGGGCTGCCCTGCGGGCGGGAGGCCAACGCCGCCAAGTTCCTCTGCGCCGAGGCCGGCTTCCTCGCCGCCGACGTCGCCCTGCAGGTGCACGGCGGCTTCGGCTACGGCAAGGAGTTCCACGTCGAGCGGTACTTCCGCGAGGCGCGGCTCATGCGGATCGCGCCGATCAGCCAGGAGATGGTCCTCAACTACACGGCCGAGCACGTGCTGGGCCTGCCCCGTAGTTACTGAGAGGAGGCGCGCTGATGGTCCCGTACCGCTCGATCCTGTTCGTCCCCGGCCACAAGCCGCAGTGGCTGGACAAGGCGCTGGCCGCCGGCGCCGACTGCATCGTGCTCGACCTCGAGGACTCGGTGCCCGCCGACCTCAAGGCGGGCGCCCGCGCGACCGTCGCGGACTCCATCCGCGCCGTGCGCGAGCGCGACCGGCGCGTCGGGCTGTTCGTCCGGGTCAACCCGCTGGACACCCGGCTGACCGGCGCCGACCTCGAGGCCGTCGTCGCCCCCGGGCTCACCGGTGTCTTCGCGCCGAAGATCGACACGGCGACCGACGTGCTGCGCTACGACGCGCTGCTGGACCACTTCGAGGCCCGCAACGGCGTGCAGGGGCTGGAGTACATCGTGCCGGTCGAGATGGTCGCGGCCATCCAGAACGCCCGGGAGATCGCGTCGGCGTCCCCGCGGGTCGGCGCGATGATCGGCCCCACCGCCGAGCACGCCGACATCGCCCGCGCCGTCGGCTACCGGTGGACGCCGGAGGGGGAGGAGACCCTCTACCTGCGCAGCCGGGTGCTGCTGGCCTGCCGCGAGGCCGGCATCCACCCGCTGACCGGCCTGTGGGAGCGCCTCGACGACCTGGTCGGCCTGAAGACCTTCGCCGAGAAGGGCCGCCAGCTCGGCTTCCGCGGCATGATCGCCATCCACCCCAGCCACGTGCCGGTGGTCAACGAGGCGTTCACGCCCACCGCTGACGAGGTGGAGTTCCACGAGGGGCTCGTGGCCGCGTACCAGGCGGCGGCCGCGGCCGGCTCCGGGGCGGCCCGCTACCGGGGCGTGCACATCGACAAGGCGCACGTCGACACCGCGCGCGACTGGCTGGCGCACGCCCGCTCGCTCCCGGGTGCGGCGAGCGCGCCCGTCCCCACCATCGACGCACCCGAGGGAGGGCGCTGACCGTGCGAGGCCTGTACTTCGAGGAGTTCGAGGTCGGCCGGGTCTACCGGCACCCGTTCACCCGGACCGTGACCGAGTCGGACAACGTGCTGTTCACGTCGCTGACGATGAACACCCAGCCGCTGCACCTCGACCACGAGTTCGCCAAGGGCACCATCCACGGCCGGCCGCTGTTCAACAGCCTGTTCACCCTCGCGCTGGTCGGCGGCTTCCACGTGCTGGAGCTGACCTTCGGGACGACACTGGGCAACCTCGGCTACGACAAGGTCGAGTTCCCGCACCCCGTCTTCCACGGCGACACCCTGCGCGGCGAGACGACGATCCTCGACAAGCGGGAGAGCCGCAGCCGCACCGACAGCGGCATCGTCTGGTTCGAGCACCGCGGCTACAACCAGGACGACACGCTGATCATGCGGTGCACCCGCGTCGGCCTCATGGCCAAGAGCCCCGAGCACGGCGGGTCGAACCCGGCGGTGCAGGGCGACCAGACCCCCGTCATCGAGGAGCAGCGGGCATGACCAGCACCGAGGCCGACCTGCGCACCTGGGTCCCGTCGACCCGCGAGCTGCTCATCGGCGGCCGGCTGGTCCCGGGGGAGGGGCCGGTCATCGAGGCGGTCAACCCGGCCACCGAGCAGGTCACCGCCACCGTGCCGACGGCGACGGTCGAGCAGGTCGACGCCGCCGTCGACGCCGCCCGCCGGGCCTTCCCCGCGTGGGCGGAGGCGAGCCCGCAGGAGCGCAGTGCCGCCCTCACGCGGCTGGCCGACGTCTTCGAGGCCAACGTCGAGCGGCTCACCGCCTCGATCGTCAACGAGGTCGGCACCCCGGCCGCCTTCGCCGAGGTCATGCAGGTGCGGCTGGGCGTCACCCACCTGCGCTGGCAGGCCGAGGCGGCGCTGGTGGACCGCACCGTGCAGCTCGGGCCCTGGCACGACCCGGTGCTCAGCTACTCCGAGGTGGCCTACCGGCCGGCCGGGGTGGTGGCCTGCATCACCGGCTACAACTACCCGATCAACCTCGCCGTCTTCAAGTTCGGCGCCGCGCTCGCCGCCGGGTGCACCACCGTGCTGCTGCCCTCCCCGCGGACCCCGCTGACCACGCTGTGGATGGGCGAGCTGTTCGAGGAGGCCGGCATCCCCGCGGGCGTCATCAACGTCCTCGTCGGCGACGGGCCCTCCGTCGGGCAGCACCTGACCACCCACCCCGGCGTCGACCGGGTGTCGTTCACCGGCTCCGACGCCGTCGGCGCCCGGATCATGGAGCAGGCCGCCCGCGGGCTCAAGGGCGTCACCCTCGAGCTCGGCGGCAAGTCGCCCAACATCCTGCTGCCCGGCATCGACGTCGCGGCGCTCGCCCGTGACATCCACCTGCGCTGGGCGCGCAACGGCGGTCAGGGCTGCGCGGCGCTGGCGCGGATGCTGGTGCACGAGAGCCTCGTCGACGACTTCCTCGCCGCCTCCCGGGAGGCGTTCACCGCGCTCAAGGTCGGCGACCCGTGGGACCGCTCGGTCAACATCGGGCCCATGATCCGCGAGGACCACCGGCAGCGCGTGCAGTCGTTCGTCGACGACGGCCTCGCCGACGGCGGGGAGATCGTGCTGTCGCTCGACACCCCTGTCCCCGACCGCGGGTACTTCGTCAACCCGGTCGTGTTCGCCGGCCTGCCGCACGACAACCGCCTCGTGCAGACCGAGGTGTTCGGCCCGGTCGGCGTCGTCGTGCCCTTCGCCACCGAGGAGGAGGCGATCACCCTGGCCAACGACACCGCCTACGGCCTGGCGGCCAACGTCTACACGCCCGACGTCGAGCACGGCCGGGCCCTGGCCGCGAAGCTGCGGTCCGGGACGGTCTGGGTCAACGGCGGCGGCAACATGCGCCCCGACGCGCCGTTCGGTGGCTTCGGCCTCTCCGGCGTGGGCCGGGAGATCGGTGAGTGGGGCATCCGCGAGTACCTCGAGCCGCAGCACGTGCAGTGGCGGCCGTGACCACCAGGGGGGACACCACACCATGAGCAGCGATCCGGCGGGCTCCCCGCCCCTGGCGGGGATCACCGTCCTCGAGCTCGGCACCATGTACGCCGCCCCGACGGCGGGCCGGATGCTGCGCGACTTCGGCGCCCGGGTGGTCAAGGTGGAGGACCCGCGCACCGGGGACTTCGCGCGGCAGTGGACGCCGCAGCACGAGGGCGTGTCGATGGGCTTCGCCCGGCTCAACAGCGGCAAGGAGTCGATCGGCATCGACCTGCGCCGGTCCGAGGGCCGCGACCTGGTCCGCCGGCTGGCCGCGCGGGTCGACGTCGTCGTCGAGTCCTTCCGGCCCGGCCGGCTGGAGGACTGGGGACTGGGCTACGACGTCCTGTCCGCCGAGAACCCGGGCCTGGTGCTCACCCGCGTGTCCGGGTTCGGCCAGACCGGGCCCTACCGCGAGCGGCCGGGCTTCGGCACCGTCGCCGAGACCGTCAGCGGCTACGCCTACGTCAACGGCTGGCCCGACACCCCGCCGACCTCGCCGCCGTTCGGCTTCGCCGACTCCATCGCCGGGCTCTCGGCGGCGTTCGGGACGACGACCGCGCTGTTCAACCGGTCGCGGACGGGCCGCGGCGACGTCGTCGACGTGGCGCTGTACGAGCCGCTGATGTTCATCCTCGGCGACCTGATCGTGAACTACACCGCCACGGGCTTCGTCCAGGAGCGGGTGGGCAACGGCTCCGGCTCGGCCTCCCCGCGCGGCATCTACCAGGCCGCCGACGGCCAGTGGCTGTCGATCGCGGCGTCCAACCAGACGATCGCCCTGCGGCTGTTCGACGCGATGGGCCGACCGGAGTTCAAGGACGACCCGCGCTACGCCACCAACGTCGCCCGGATGGCGAACAACGAGGAGCTGCAGGAGCACGTCAAGGCATGGGTGGCGCTGCGGCCGCGCGCGGAGGTGCTCGCCGACCTCGACGCGCACGAGGTGGTGGCCGCCGCGGTCAACGACGCCCGCGACATCGTCGAGGACCCGCACTTCCGCGAGCGCACGCTGGTCGAGCTGGCCGGCACGGCGCTGGGCCGGGTGCTGGTGCCCGGGCCGGTGCTGCACCTGGGGAGCTACGCCGGGCCGGTCTACGACGGCGTGCCGGCCATCGGCGAGCACACCGAGCCGGCCCTCACCGAGCTGCTCGGGCTGGCACCCGACGAGATCGCCCGGCTGGGCAGCGGCGACGTCGTCGGGCCGACGCCGGTGCGCGCGGCGTGAGCGTCGCCGTCGACCTCTCCGGCAAGGTCGCGCTGGTCACCGGGGGCAGCCGCGGGCTGGGCCGGGAGATGGTGCTCGGGCTGGCCGCGGCCGGTGCCGACGTCGTCGTCGCCAGCCGGGACCTGGCCAGCTGCGAGAAGACGGCGGCCGAGGTGCGCGAGACCACCGGACGGCGGGCGCTGCCGGTGTCGGCGCACGTGGGCCGCTGGGAGGGCCTCGACGAGCTGGTCGAGACCGTCTACGGCGAGCTCGGCCGGGTCGACGTCCTCGTGAACAACGCCGGGATGAGCCCGCGCTACGACACCCTCGCCGACGTCTCCGAGGTCCTCTTCGACAAGGTGCTCGGGGTCAACCTCAAGGGCCCGTTCCGGCTGGCGGCGCTGGTCGGCACGCGGATGGCGGCCGGCGAGGGCGGCTCGATCATCAACGTGAGCAGCACCGGCGCGGTGCGCCCGCGGGCCGACATCGTGCCCTACGCCGCGGCCAAGGCCGGCCTCAACGCGGTCACCGTCGGCCTGGCGCACGCCTTCGGCCCCACCGTGCGGGTCAACGCCATCATGTGCGGCACCTTCCTCACCGACGTGTCCGCCGCCTGGGACATGGACGCCTTCGCCCGCCGGGCGGCGACCTTCGCGCTCGGCCGCGGCGGGCAGCCGTCGGAGGTGGTGGGGACGGCGCTGTACCTCGCCTCGGACTGGTCGTCGTTCACCACCGGCTCGGTCATCACCGTCGACGGAGGACAGCCGTGATCATCGACGTGCACTGCCACGCCTGGCCCGACCAGCTCGCCGAACGGGCGCTGGGCCCGCGGGTGCCGCAGTTGCCGCGGGTCGGCGACGGGAGGATCTCCACGCTGCCCGGCGTGCTGGAGCGTTCCGGCGTCGACCGCGGGGTGCTGCTCGGCATC
The DNA here is from genome assembly GCF_041018925.1 of Geodermatophilus maliterrae. Lineage (NCBI taxonomy): Bacteria > Bacillati > Actinomycetota > Actinomycetes > Geodermatophilales > Geodermatophilaceae > Geodermatophilus > Geodermatophilus maliterrae. The sequence goes on along the minus strand of NZ_JBFNXQ010000003.1, from coordinate 26,703 downwards.
GCCGACACGGCGAAGTACGTCGACGGCACCAACCGGTTCGTGGCGCGCAGCCGCGGAGGGAACCTGCTCGGCTTCGGGACCGTGCACCCGGACCTGTCCGTCGACGAGAACATGGCCTCGCTGCGCCGCAACGGCATCCCGGGGGTGAAGCTGCACTCGCTGTTCCAGGGCTTCGCCTACTCCGACCCGCGCGTGTGGGACCTCCTGGAGGCCTTCGGCTCGGAGATCGCCGTCATCGCGCACGTGGGCGCCGGCGGCGACCGGGAGAGCAACGAGCGGGCGACGCCGGGGATGATCCGCGACATCGTCCGGCGCTTCCCCGACCTGCGGATCGTGGCCTGCCACTTCGGCGGCTACCACCGGCTGGAGGAGGCCGAGGCCGAACTGCTCGGGTTGCCGGTCCACCTGGAGACCTCCTGGCCGCCGACCATGGCCGAGCTCGCGCCCGACCGGGTGCGGTCGATCGTCGACCAGCACGGCGCCGACCGGATCGTGTTCGGCTCCGACTGGCCGATGGCCGACCCGGCGCGGGAGATCGCCGCCATCCGGGCGCTCGGTTACGACGAGGAGACCACCGCCGGCATCCTCGGCGGCAACTTCGCCCGGCTGATGGGCATCGCCGAGGGGGAGCCCGCGCCCGGGCCCTCGGTGGAGCCGGCCCGTGGCTGACCCCGTCCTGGTCGACCAGCGCGGCGACGCAACCTGGATCACCCTCGACCGGCCCGACCGGCGCAACGCCTACGACCCCGAGATGGCCGAGGCGATCGTGGACGCCCTGGACGGCAGCACCCGCAGCCGCGCCGTCGTCATCACGGGGGTGCCCGGCTCGTTCTGCGCCGGCGGGGCGCTGACCAACCTGTCGGCGCCGGACGTGACGAACATGCGCGGGCTCTACCGGGCGTCGCTGCGGCTGTTCGACGCGATCCGCACCCACCCGCGCCCGGTGATCGCCGCGGTCAACGGCCCGGCGGCCGGCGGGGGCAACGAACTGGTCGTCGCCTGCGACCTGGCCATCGCGGGGGAGTCGGCCACGTTCGGCCAGACCGGGCCGCGGGTGGGCAGCGCGCCTGTCACCGGCGCCACGAACGTGCTCGGTGTGCAGATCGGGGAGAAGCGGGCCAAGGAGATGGCCTTCCTCTGCCGGCGTTACACCGCCGCGCAGGCGCTGGAGCTGGGGCTGGTCAACGCCGTCGTGCCCGACGACGAGCTCGTGGGCGCCGTGGACGCGCTCGTCGAGGAGCTCGCCGTCCTATCGCCGCGCTACCTGGAGATCGCCAAGGTGAGCTCCAACATCTGGTGGAACGCCGCCCGCGACTCCTTCACCAACGGCCTCGGCATGCTCGTGCAGGCGATCGGCAGCCCCGACATGGCCGAGGGGGCGACCGCCTTCCTCGAGAAGCGCCGCCCGCGGTTCCCCGCCCCCGACGCCTGACCCGCCCCTCCGGTGGCCGTTCCTGCCGCTGCGCGACCCCACCGCCTCCGCACCTCGCGATCACGGCGGTGCGGTGGCGACACGCCGGGGGGTGCCGGTGTGTCGCCGCGACGGCTCCATGATCGTTGGCGGCGGTTGCTGCAACGCCGTCCCCGGCTCGCCGCCCCCCGGCGCCTGACGCGCCCGGACGCCGGACCCGTCCCGCGCGGGCGAAGGTCACCTCGACCTTCCTGTCCTCGGTCGGGAGCGGTACGGGTCCGGCGGGGAGGGTCAGCGGCCGCCGCGGCCGTTGCCGGCGATCCTGCGGCTGTCGTGGCTCTTCTGCCTGCCCGTCGGGGTCACCTCCAGCACCGCGCGGTTCGGGCTGTCGAGCAACCGCACGAAGGCAGCCGGGTCGTCGGCGGCCATCCGCTCGGCGAAGGCCGGGTAGAACCACTCCTTGGTCGCGCGGTCCTCGTGCACGACGACCGTGCCCTGGACGGCGAGCATCCGGCGCCCGGGCAGCCCGGTGCCGCGGTTGTCGACCACCAGGGTGAGCCGGCCGTCGAGCCGCAGCGACTCCAGGTGGTCGCGGCCGCCCACCGCGGTCAGCCAGAACCGGTCCCCGGAGCGCAGGAAGCTCATGACCACCGCGGCCGGCCACCCCTCCCGCGAGGCGTAGGCGACGGTGCACTCGGTCTGGGCGTCGAGCAGGTCGTCCTGGTCGGCGGGGGTGAGGTGCGTCCCCCGCAGGTCCTCGATGTCCCGGACGCCGACCTGCGGGCGCCCCTCGGCGGATGCGGACACGACACCTCCTGATCGCTTGTGAACCTGCGCATGTTATGGCTGGATAGTGGCACAGGTCATCGTCCCGGGTCACCGGGACGACAGGACACCGGAGGTGGCATGTCCGGCACCCCGTCGATCGGCGACTGGCTGGCGGCCGCCGCGGGCCGAACCGCGGCGGCCGCCGGGGTCCGGGTCGCCGGAGAGCCGGTGACCTGGCGCGACCTCGACGCGCGCGCCGACCGCGCGGCCACCGGGTTCCGGGCGCTCGGCCTGCGCACCGGTGACCGCGTGTGCGTGCTCATGCGCAGCAGCGTCGCCACGCTCACCGTCTGGTTCGGCCTGGCTCGCGCCGGTCTGGTCGAGGTGCCGCTGAACCCGGCCAGCGGGCCGACCCTGCTGCGTCACCTGCTCGAGCACTCCGGCGCGCCGGTGGTCGTCTGCGACGCCGAGTTCGCCGACGCCGTCCGCGCCTGCGCCCCGGACACGGTGCGGGCGCTGGTCGTGCACGGGGACTCCGAGCCCTCCGACACCGACCTCGCCGACCTGCTCGCCACCGCACCGGAGCCGCTGCCCGCCGTCGACCCCACCGCCCCGGCCGTCGTCCTCTACACCTCGGGGACCACCGGCCCGCCCAAGGGCGCCGTCCTCTCGCACCGGGCCAACGTCAACCTCACCCGGCACACCGTGGCGCTCATGGGGTACACGGCGGCCGACCGGCTCTACAGCGTCTTCCCGCTGTTCCACTCCAACGCCCGGTACTGCAGCGTGATGGCCGCCGTCGAGGCCGGCGCCGACCTGGTCCTGGACCGCACCTTCTCGGCCAGCCGGTTCTGGGACACCTGCCGGGCGCACGGCATCACCGCGTTCAACTACCAGGGCGCGATGACGAGCATCCTGCACAAGCAGCCGGCGCGGCCCGACGACGTCGACAACCCGGTGCGGGTGGGCTTCGGCGCCCCGTGCCCGCCGGAGGTGTTCGAGTCCTTCGAGCGGCGCTTCGGCGTGCGGCTCACCGAGATCTACGGCAGCACCGAGGTGTCGATCGTCTGCGACATGCCGCCCTCGGCCCGGCGCATCGGCACCGCCGGCCGCGAGTCGGTGAACTACACCGTCGCGGTCGTCGACGACCACGACGAGCCGGTGCCGCCGGGGACGCCGGGGGAGATCGTCGCCCGACCGAAGAAGCCCGGGTGGATGTTCGACGGCTACGCCGGCGACGCCGCGGCGACGGCGGCCGCCTGGCGGGAGCTGTGGTTCCACACCGGCGACCGCGGCGTGCTCGACGCCGACGGCTTCCTCACCTTCCTCGACCGGATGAAGGACATCATCCGCCGCCGCGGGGAGAACGTCTCCTCCTGGGAGGTGGAGCGGGTCGTCGCGGAGCACCCGTCGGTCGCCCAGGTCGCCGCCTACGGCCTCCCCTCGGAGCTGTCGGAGGAGGACGTCGCGGTCGCCGTCGTCCCGGCCGAGGGCGCCACCGTCGACCCCGCCGAGCTGGTGGAGCACTGCCGGCACGGGCTCACCTCCTTCGCCGTCCCGCGCTACGTGCGGGTCCTCGACGTCCTGCCGCTGACGCCGAGCCAGCGGGTGGAGAAGTACAGGCTGCGCGCCGACGGCGTCCCGCCCGGCACCTGGGACCGGGAGGCCCGCTGATGGAGCGCTTCACCCGCACCGACCCCGAGCCCGGCGTCGCGGTCCTCACCATGAGCCGGCCGGAGAAGCTCAACGCGATGGACGAGACCTGGTTCCGCGAGCTCGTCGAGGTCATGGGCACGATCGGCGTGGACGACGACGTGCGCGCGGTGGTGCTCACCGGGAGTGGCCGGGCGTTCTCCGCGGGCGGGGACATCGACATGTTCGCCGGGCTGGCCGGTGACGTGACCCGGGTGCGGCCGCACCTGAAGCTGGTCTACGACGCCTTCTCCGCGGTCGAGCGGTGCGCCGTCCCGGTGGTCGCGGCGGTCAACGGGCTGGCCTACGGCGGCGGTACGGAGCTGGCGCTGGCCTGCGACGTCGTCCTGGCCGCGGAGTCGGCGCGCTTCTCGTTCAAGGAGGCCACCGTCGGCCTGATGCCCGGCTACGGCATCGTCCGCGGGCCCGACGTCCTGGGCCGGCACTGGACCCGCTACCTCGCGCTCACCGGCCGGGTCGTCGACGCCGCGCGCGCCGAGCGGGCCGGGCTGGTGCAGGAGGTGCACCCCGACGACGAGCTGCTGCCGGCCGCCGGTGCGCTCGCCGCGGAGATGGCCGCGCACTCGACGCTCGCCGTCCGGGTCTGCAAGGCCTTCGTCAACCGCGACGCCGTCGGCGGCTTCAACGAGTCGGTCGAGGCGATCGCGCTGCTCTTCGGCACCCCGGAGCACCGGGACGCCGTCACCGCCTTCCGGGCCGCCCGCGGCCGCTGACCCACCGAGGAGGAGACATGACCGATCCCGAGGGCCGCGCCGTCGTCGTGGCCTACCTGGACGCCGTCGGCCGGCTGGACCTGCCGGCCATCGAGGCGACCTTCGCCGACGACGTCGAGCTGGTGCTGCCCTACGCGCCGCCCGGGTTCCCGAAGGTCAGCCGCGGGCGCGCCGAGGCGATGAAGGTCTACCCGGAGGGCCTGATGGACCCCATGGACTTCGCCGACCACCGGATCGACGCGCTGGCCGACCGGCCCGGCGAGTGGGTGGCCGAGTACACGAGCAACACGCGGGTGCTCACCACCGGCCGGCCCTACCGGAACACCTACATCTCCCGGTTCAGCGTCCGCGACGGCCGGATCACCCGGCTGGCCGAGTTCTTCGACCCGATCGTGCTGGTGACCGCCCTCGGCGGAGAGGTCAGCATGCCGTGAGCCGGCTGGAGGGGAAGGTCGTCCTGGTCACCGGCGCCGCCCGCGGGCAGGGGAGGGCGCACGCGGTCGCCTTCGCCCGCGAGGGCGCGGAGGTGATCGCCGTGGACATCGACGCACAGATCGACTCGGTGCCCTACCCGACGGCGCGGGCCGCGGACCTGGCCGAGACCGCCGCGCAGGTCGAGGCGCTCGACCGACGGGTCGTGGCCCGCACCGCCGACGTCCGCGACGGCGCTGCGCTGGCCGCGGCCGTCGCCGAGGGGCTGGAGACCTTCGGGCAGGTCGACGCGCTCGTGGCCAACGCCGGCGTCTTCTCGCAGGCGCCGTTCTGGCAGATGCCCGAGCAGCAGTTCCGCGACGTCCTCGAGGTCAACCTCATCGGCGTGTGGCGGTCGATGAGCGCGGTGGCGCCGCACATGATCGAGCGCGGCAGCGGCTCCATGGTGCTCATCTCGTCGGTCAACGGCGTGCGGGGCAACGCCGGCGCCGCGCACTACGCGGCGAGCAAGCACGGCGTCCTGGGCCTGATGCGCAGCGCCGCGCTGGAGCTCGGCCCGCACGGCGTCCGGGTCAACGCGATCTGCCCGGGCCTGGTGGACACCCCGATGACCAACTGGCCGGGCGTCTACGACGGGATGGCCGGCCACCCCGGCGGGACCCGCGACGACTTCGAGGCCGGGGCGCTGCACTACGGGATCCTCGGCGGCCAGGGCGCGCTGGGCCCGGAGGCGATCGCCGATGCCGCCGTCTGGTTGGCCTCCGACGGCGCCTACGGCGTCACCGGCCAGGCGATCCCGGTCGACGCCGGCCATCTGGCCCTGCCCGGGTACAACCCGGCCCCGGTCCGGCCCTGACGTCGCGCACTCCCGCGGAAGTGCGCGACGCCCGGCCCTGACCTGGCCCCTCCGCAGGGTCCCGCTGCGAGCTCGCGAGTGGTGGCGGGCAGCGGGTCCCCTCTCAGACGACGGTCTCCAGGTCCAGCGTGTACATGGAGACGCCGGCCTGCGCGAAGTTGGCCATGTCGGCCGACGCCGCCTGGCCCTGCTCGGAGCCGAGGTCGGCGAGGGCGGCGTCCTTCGAGGGCCAGTCGAGGACAGCGGTGACGAAGAACGGCGGCTGCGACCCGTCGAGCGTCTCGGACACCCCCCATGTGTACGCGGACAGCCCGGCCAGGTTCTTCGCCAGCGGTGCGTGCGTGCTGCGGTAGTGCTCGAGGAAGGCCTGGGGGTCCTCGGGGTGGTGGTAGTTCACGACGACTCGGTACACGGGTCCTCCGTCTCGTTGCCCGGGGCCTCGGTGCCCCGGGAGTTCATGCCCGGTACGTCTCCCAGGTGGGTGAGGTCTCCGGGTAGTCGCCGGCCTCGGGGACGGTCCGCGGCCAGCGGATCCGTTCGACCGAGCCGAAGCTGCCGGCCAGCTGGTCGGCCGGCACGGCGTACATGAAGGTGATCGACCGCCGGGCGAACAGCCAGCGGCCGGCCTCGCAGCGGTAGTCGTCCTCGTAGCGGAACGAGGCGAGCACCAGCGTGCTGCTCGTGGCCAGCTCCGCGTGGCCGTGCGACCAGCCCGACGCCGTCCCGTCGCCGTGCAGCCGCACGACGCCGGGGTGCGGGGTGTGCAGCATCGTGCGGTAGGTGTCGAAGCTGGCGACGTAGGCCGCGCGGATCGCCTCGGCACCGGTCGCGGCCACCCCGCGGCGCTCGAACACGCCGTCGGCGGTGTACATCGCCACGACGCTGTCGACGTCGTGGTCGTCGACGGCGCGGGCGTAGAGGACACCGAGGTCGGTGATGGCCTGCCGGTCGGTCTGGGCGCGCACGGCGGCGGCGAGCGTGGCGAGGTCCCCCTCGGGCAGAGGGTTGACCGTGGTGAGGTCCGCGGTCACGGCGGGCAGGTCGAGGGTCATGCCGGCACCTCCGCCGGGGTGGGCAGGGTCCGGAGGACTTCCATGAGCCGCCCGGGGATCGCCGCCTTGCCGCCCTCGGGCGTGCGGCAGACGAAGGTCATCGCGCCGTGGGTGACCACCGAGCCGTCGCGGACGAAGTCGAAGCCCAGCGTGTACGACGACGTCCCGACCCGGTCGAGGGTGATCTCGATGGTCAGCTCGTCGAAGACCCGCACCATCTGCTTGTAGGTGCACTCGGAGTGCACGCCGACGGTGAGGATGCCGAGGTCCTCGACGAGCTCGCCGCTGCGCAGGCCGTGGGAGTGCAGCCACAGCGTCTGCGCGCGCTCCATCCACGGGTAGTAGATGGCGAAGTAGGCGATGCCGACGACGTCGCAGTCGCCGTAGGCCAGCTGGAACCGCAGCGGCTCACGGCTCACGACAGCACCACCGTCGCCGTCCCGGACACCACCGGGTCCCCCTCGACCACCTCGAGGACGACGTCGCAGTCGGCCAGCCGCACGCCCTCCTCCTCGCGCAGGCCGCTCACCGTGCCGCGCACCCGCAGGTGCTGCCCGGCGAGCACCGTGCCGAGGAAGCGCACCCGGAGCCGGCGCAGCGACCGCGGCCCGCCGGCCCAGGCGGTGACGGCGTTCATGACGTAGCCCATGTTCAGCGGGCCCTGGTTGACCGGCCGGTCGCCCATGCCGAGTGCCTGCAGCGTGGCGACGTCCCAGTGGATCGGCGTGGGGTCGGACAGCAGCGCCGCCATCGTCTTCATCTTCTCGGCGCTCACCGAGGGGACGTCGTAGACGGGCAGCTCGGTGCCGACCTCGACCGTGGGCGTGCTCACGCGTCCCTCCGGGGGAAGACGATGGAGTTCCAGCAGCGGGCGACGTGCGCTCCGCCGCCGTCGTCGTGCAGGTCCATGTCGTGCAGGTCCATGTCGTGCAGGTCCATGTCGTGCAGGTCCATGTCGTGCAGGTCCATGGCGTACCCGACCACGTCGAACACGCCGGTGCGCCGGCCGACCTTGCGCTCGGCGGACTCGATCCCGCCGCTCACGCGGTAGGTGGCGCCCACCCGCAGCGGCCGGTGCAGCGTCGTCTCGTGCTCGCCGAACACCGGCCCGTCGGCGGCGCTCGAGCCGAACCACGCGAACAGCTCGTCCCAGGTGATGCCCATGGCCCCGGTGGCCGCCATCCAGGCGAACAGCGGGTGGGCGACCTGCTCGCCGTCGTCCCGCAGCGAGGGCGGCTCGGCGAGCACGGTGTCGGCCAGCAGCCAGGCGCGCCAGGGCGCGACGGTGTAGCTGCCGCCGGGGAACCGGCGGCCGACGACGGTCTGCAGGTCGGCCTCCGCGAAGGCCACTCAGACCCCCCGGTCGCGGTCGGCCCAGTAGGGGCTGCGCAGCTCCCGCTTGAGGATCTTGCCGGTGGGCGCCTTGGGCAGCTGGGGGACGAAGTCGACCGAGCGGGGCTTCTGGTAGCCGGCCAGGTGCTTCTTCGCCTCGTCGATGATGTCCTGCTCGGTGGCCTCGGTGCCCGGCTTCAGCACGACGACGGCCTTCACCGACTCGCCCCACTCCTCGTCCGGGACGCCGAAGACGGCGCACTCCAGGACGGCGGGGTGCTGGTTGATGGCCTCCTCGACCTGCACGCTGTAGATGTTCTCGCCGCCGGAGATGATCATGTCCTTGGCCCGGTCGACGATGAAGACGTAGCGGTCCTCGTCCCAGGTGGCCATGTCGCCGGTCCACATCCAGCCGTCCCGGATGGTCTGCGCGGTGAGCTCGGGCTGGTTGAGGTAGCCGATCATGTTCTGCTCGCCGCGCACGACGATCTGCCCAGCCGTCCGCCCGTCGCGCGGCACGTCGTGGCCGTACTCGTCCACCACCCGGATCTGGGCGGTGAAGCCCTCCCGGCCGCAGGAGCGCAGCCGCTCGGGGTGGTCGCCGGCGACGGCGCGCAGGTGGTCCTCCTGCGACAGGAACGTCATCCCGGCGCCCTCGGTCTGCCCGTAGCCCTGGATCATCGTGCAGGGGAAGTTGTCCATCGCCGCGCGCACCACGGTCGAGGGCATGGGACCGCCCCCGTACTGGAAGTTGCGCAGGCTGGACAGGTCGTAGCTCGCGAAGTCGGGGACGGCCATCATCCAATTGATCATCGTGGTGATGCCGAGGAAGGCCGAGACGCGCTCCTCCTGGATGATCTCCAGTGCCTGCTTGGCCTCGAAGTTGACCAGGACCAGCGGACAGCCGTGCCGGTTGTAGTTCATCGCCAGCACCGTGGGGATGTGGTACATCTGCCCGGTCAGCATGTAGACGTCGCTGGGCACGATCCGCTCGGCCACCGTCTGGGCCAGCATCATCGCCCCCGCGCTGCGATGGGTGTGCACCGCGCCCTTGCTCTTCCCGGTGGTGCCGCCCGTGTAGAGGATGAAGAACGGGTCGTCGTCGAGGGACTGCGCAGTCCAGACCGGTTCGTCGTCGCTGGCGGCCTCGACCATCCGCAGGAACGAGCCGTCGCTCTTGTCGCCGAACTGCAGCCAGTTCGGCACGTCGACGTCGCGCTGCAGCTGCTCGACGGTCTCCGACCACTCGTCCGCGCTGATCACCGCCTTCGGGGCGGCGTCGCGGACGATGGTGGCCAGCTCCGCGCCGGCCAGCCGCCAGTTGAGCGGCTGGAGCACCAGCCCGGCGCGGCCGGCGGCGTAGTAGAGCGCCATGTACTCCGCGCAGTTGCGCGACAGGACCGCGAACCGGTCGCCCTTCTGCATCCCGAGGCCGCGCAGCCCGTTGGCCAGCCGGCGCACCAGCTGGTCGAACTCCGCGTAGTCCATCCGGCGGCTGTTGGGGACGTCGACGATCGCCTCGGCGCGCGGTGTCAGCGCGGCCCACTTGGCCGGGATCAGGCCCTGGTTCACGGCGGGTCTCCTGCGGTCCGGGTGCGCGTCAGTAGGGGAGGTCCAGCTGGATGTGGCGCTTGGTGAACCGCCAGGCGCCGTCGTCCTCCCGGCGCAGCTCGTCCTCGTAACGGGCGGTGGAGAGCACCGTCGCCGCGCCGTCCTTCACCGAGATGAGCGTCAGGTAGGAGCTGACCACCGCGCTGTCGTCGGTCTCCTTGCGGACCACGATGTTGGTGGTGACGTGCCGGCGCTGGTCGGTCTGGCCGGCCAGGCTGTCGGTCATCAGCTTCATCACGCCCGCCTTGCCCTCGAACGGGCCGATGAGGTCGCCGTCGGCGATCCGCATCGAGAGGACGGCGTCCTCGGTGAAGGTGTCGGCCATCTCCGCCATGTCGTTCTCGTCGTAGGCGATGGAGTACCGGTTGAGGACGTTCTCGATGGCACCGCGAGCGGACATGGCGAGCTCCTGGGCGAAGGCCGGCGTCTGGGCCGGGCACGGGATGTGACCACGGTTACCCTATGCATGGTTCGCCTGGTTGGCCAGACCCTTGGTGTGCGAGGCGTCCGGAGGGTCGGCCGTCCGATGGCAGGGGCCAGACCCGCTCGACGACGGGCACGCGTCGACGACAGGTGAGGCGAACATGGGCTCTTCCGGATCCAGAGGCGTCGGGCGCGGCGTCGGCGGGTGACCCGCCGCTCCGGGCGAGCATCGCCCGTGTCTACGACGCGGCCCTGGGTGGCACGCACAACCTCGAGATCGACCGCCAGGTGCTCGCGCAGGTCCGCGCCGTGGCTCCAGAGGTCGACGACCTAGCGTGGTCGAACCGGCGGTTCCTGGGCCGGGCGGTGCGCTTCCTCGCAGAGCAGAGCGGCGTGCGCCAGTTCCTCGATTGCGGTTCGGGGCTGCCCACCGCGGAGAACACCCACCAGATCGTGCTGCGCACCGACCCCACGGCCCGGGTCGTCCACGTGGACACCGACCCCACGGTCATCGCCGAGGGCGGCGCGCTGGTCGCCGGGGACCCGTGGTGCCGGTTCGTGGCGGCCGACGTCTTCGAGCCGGCTCAGGTGCTGGGGCACGAGGACGTGCGCGACCTGCTCGACCTCGCCGAGCCGCTGGCGCTGCTGCAGGTCGGCACGCTGCACCACCACAGCGGCGACGACGGTGCCGAGCTGATGCAGGAGTACGTCGACGCGCTCCCGTCCGGCAGCTGGGTGGTGGTCGCGCACTTCCTCGACCCGGGCGCCGAGGGGCTCGGCCCGCTGGCGCGGCGCATGGAGCAGGTGTTCCTGCACAGCCCGATGCGCTCGGGGGTCTTCCGGGCCCGGGAGCAGATCGCCGCGTTCCTGCCCGGCCTGGAGATCATCCCGCCGGGTCCCGGCCGGCCCGGGGAGCTGGAGCTGTGCGACCTGTGGTGGCCCGACGGTCCCCGCCTGCGACCGCTGAACCCGGTGCAGCAGTGCATCGCCGGGGCGGTGGCCCGCAAGCCCTGATGCCGCGGTCGGGACCGGATGGCGGGGTCGAGGACGGCGGGTCAGGCGGGTGTGGGGTCGAACTCGACGAGCAGGCTCTCCACGCTGCGGGTGTACAGGCCGGCCTCGCGGGGGGAGAAGCCCTCCTGGTAGCGCAGGCCGGGCAGCCGGTCGAGCACCAGGTCGAGTGCGACCGTCATCTCGGTGCGGGCCAGCAGCGATCCCACGCAGAAGTGCCGGCCGAGGACGAACTGCACGTGGTTGGCCGCGCCGCTGAACGCCTTCGCCACGTCGAGGTCGGTCCGCGCGATGTCGAAACGGTCGGGGTCGGCGAAGTGGCGCTCGTCCCGGTTGGCGGCGGCGAGCATGAGGATGCAGGTCGCGCCGGCCGGGATCGTCGTCCCGGAGAGCGTCACCTCCTCCTCGGTCTGCCGCATGATCATGTGCACCGGTCCGGAGAAGCGGAGCGTCTCGGCGATGACGGCGTCGGCCAGTGAGCGGTCGGCGCGGACGGCGGCCATCTGCTCCGGGTGGTCGAGCAGGTTGCGGACCATGCTGGCGATCGCCTTGTCCGTGGTCTCGCCGCCGGCCACCAGCAGCAGGCTGACGAAGGCCTTGATCTCCTCGTCGCTCATCCGCTCGCCGTCGACCTCGGCGCGGCACAGGCGGGAGAGCAGGTCGTCGCCGTCGCCGTCGCGGCGCTCGCGGATGATCGGCAGCACGTAGTCGCGCAGCTCCTCGCGGGTCTGGTCGGCCCGGGCCGTGACGGCCGGGTCGCCGGCGAGGTTGTTCAGGTGCGCCATGATCGAGTGGTACCAGTCGTGGAACCGCTGGTGGTCGCTCTTGGGCAGGCCCAGCATGTCGACCATCACGTTGATCGGGAACCACGTGGTGAAGTCGGCGACCAGGTCGGCCCGTCCCCGCCCGGCGAAGCCGTCGACCAGGTCACCGGCCGCCCGCGTCACGACCCCCTCGACCAGCTCCGCCGCGTTCCGCGTGATGACCGGCAGGAAAGCCTCGAGGCCCTTGCCGCGGAAGAACGGGTTGAGCAGCGCCCGGTGGGTGGCGTGCTCCTTCCCCTCCATCTGCAGGATCGTCCGGCCGTGGATCGGCTCGAGCTGCCACTCGTAGTTGCGGCTGGAGAAGGCCGGGCTGCGGAACGCCGCCGCGCAGTCGGCGTACCGGCTGAGCAGCCAGCTCTGCGTGGCCTCGTGGAAGGTCACCGGGTGGGAGTCGCGCAGCACCTTGTGGAACGGGTAGGGGTCGGCGAGGTACTCCGCCGAGAGGATGTCCGGTGCCTGAGGGGTCACGGTCGAGGTCATGGACGAACTCCTGACGGGTGGGCGGCGCTGCCACGGAACCAGGCTCACGATATGCAGGATGTGAGGCCGCTCACAAGGCGCCGGGGAGGACCTCGCGGGCCACGGGCTGCACGGCGCGGCGCGGGAGGAGACCACCGACCTGCCGCACCGGCCCGTGGGCGACGTCTCCGTCCGGGTCACCGACGACGGGGCCGCGAGCACCTGCTCGTCCACCCGGCGGCTGGTGCCCCTCTGGCGCGACAGGGCCTCTCCGGGGGGTCCCCGCGGGCCCTGTGTCGGGGCGTCGGGCCCCGCGGCTACTTGACGTAGGCGCCGGCGTCCACGGGGAAGGTCACCCCGGTCACGTAGCGGGCCTCGTCGCTGGCCAGGAACAGCACGGCGTTGCTGATGTCGACCGACTCCACCCACGGCACCGGCAGGGTGTTGAGCGACATGAACCCCGGCATCGCCTTCTCCCGGCTGGGCTCGGGGTCGCCGGGGGAGAACATCGCCCAGGTCCCCGGGTTCTGGATCATGATCGTGTCGACGTTGGTCGGGTGGATGGTGTTCACCCGGATCGAGTAGGGCCCCAGCTCGTTGGCCAGCGTCCGCATCAGGCCGACGATCCCGTGCTTGCAGGAGACGTAGTGGGCGACCTGCTGGATGCCCTTGAGCCCGCCGATCGAGCTGGTGAACAGGATGCTGCCGCCGCGCCCGGCCTCGATCATCGACGGGATGGCCACCTTCGCGGTGTGGAAGACGCCGGTGAGGTTGACGTCGATCATGTCCCGCCACTGCTCGCCGGTGAGCTCCCACGCCCTGCCGTAGGTCGCGATGCCGGCGTTGGCGACGACGGTGTCCACGTGCCCGAACTCGGCCAGACCCTCGTCGAAGGCGGCCTGCAGGCCGGCGAGGTCGCGGACGTCGGCCTTCCGGGCCACGATCCGCCGGTCGAGTGCCTCCACCGCCGCGACGGTCTCGGCCAGCTCGTCCTCGGTGGCCAGCGGGTAGTAGGGCGTCACGGTGTCGATGTCGGCGCAGATGTCGACCGCGACGATGTCGGCGCCCTCCTCGGCCAGCCGGATCGCGTGGCTGCGCCCCTGCCCCCGGGCGGCGCCGGTGATGAAGGCGACCTTGCCGGTCATGCGTCCAGCCATGAGTGCTCCTCTGCTCGGGGCGGTGCCTGCTGTGAGCGGTGCCTGCTGTGAGCGGTGCCTGCTGTGTGCGGTGGGGCTCAGCTGCGCGCGGAGGCCGCGGACACGCCCGCGGGGACCGCGCCCGGCGGCAGCCGGCGCTCGCCCGGCGTGAAGGTCGCCGGGATCCGCTGCCAGCCCTTGTTGACGCCCTGCCGCGGGTAGCGCCTCAGCCCGGACAGGTCGACCTCGTAGTCGGGCATCCGCTCGAGGACCTGCTTGAGCATCTCCTTGGCCATGCGCTTGCCGAAGTGCGACCCGGCGCAGCGGTGGACGCCGACGCCGAAGGCCAGGTGCCGGTTGGGCCAGCGGTGGATGTCGACCTCGTCGGGCTCGGTGAACTGCGCCGGGTCCCGGTTGGCCGACGACCACGCCAGCAGCGCACGGTCGCCCACGTGCATCGGGCAGCCGTGGAACTCCGTCTCCCGCAGCACCGTGCGGGCCAGTGCCTGCGTGGGGGAGAAGTAGCGGAGGAACTCCTCGATCGCCCGGTCCAGCAGCGACGGGTCGTCGATGAGCTCCTGGCGCACCTCGGGGTGCTCGTAGAGCCAGACGAGGGCCTGGCTCACCAGCGAGGCCGTGGTCCCGACGCCGCCGCTGACCAGGAGCTCGACGATCGAGAAGACCTCCTCCTGGGTGATCGGCCGGTCGTCGACCTCCTGCTGCACGAGGTAGCTGATGACGTCGTCGCGCGGCTCGGCGGCACGGGCGGCGATCACCTGCCGCATCTGCTCGGAGCAGTAGGGCAGGTCGACCTCGACCGCCCGCCGGTACACCGGGCTGTCGGTGGGCTCGGCGAGGGTGGCCTGGTGCGACCGGGCGTAGACCTGCCAGTCCGCCACCGGCAGACCCAGCCAGTCGATCGTGCAGATCGCCGGGACGCCGATGACCTGGGCGAGGTCGGCCTCCCCGGACTCGACGAGCTCGTCGATGAACCACGTGGTCCACGTGACGATCATGTCCTCGACCTTGGCGACGGCGGCCGGGGAGGCGATCGGGTTGACGACCTTGCGGTAGGAGCGGAACTCCGGCGGGTCGAGCTCGATCGGGATGTGCTTGTGCATGGGTGTCTTCGGGATGACCACCGACAGCCCGGGGCCGCCGTACTGGTCGAGACGCTGGGAGGAGAAGACGTCGTCGTCTCGGGCGGCCTCGAACACCGACTCGTAGTCGGTGAGGACCCAGAAGCCGCCGTACAGGTCGCTCCACGCGACAGGATGGGTCTCGCGTAGCGCGCGGTAGGCGCCGACGGTGTCGTCGGCGTGCTCCTGTGAGTGGTGGTCGAAGTGGACGACGGGGCACCGGCCACTGCGCATGTGGTCCTCGTCTCTGTTCACCGTCACAGTGTGATAATGCTTATCCTGGTTTTGCTCTGTCAACAGGGTCGACCGCCGGTCGCGGCGACGCCGACCCGGGGAGGGGAAGAGATGCACGTCACGGTCGATCTGGGAGCCTGCCAGGGTCACGGCGTCTGTCACATGAGCGCCCCCGACGTCTTCGAGCTCGACGAGACCGACGGGCACGCCATCGTCGTCGCCGACCCGGTGCCGGCCGGCCTCGAGGCCGACGCCCAGCTCGGGGCCGACAGCTGCCCCGAGCGGGCGATCACGGTCTCCTGAGGGGCGGCACCGACGTGCGCATCGTCGTCGTCGGGGCCTCGCTGGCCGGGGTCCGGACCGTCGAGGGCCTGCGCCGCCGCGACAGCGACGCCGACGTCGTGCTCGTCGGTGCCGAGCCCGAGGCCGACGACGGCGTCGCCGCCGACCGGCCGCCGCTGTCCAAGGCGTTCCTCGCCGGCCCCGGCGTCGAGGCGCCGCCGCTGACCAGCCGCGAGCGGCTCGGCGCGCTGGGCGTGGGGCTCGTGCCCGGTCGGGCGGTCGACCTCGACCTCGACCGGCGCCGGGTGGGGCTGCACGGCGGCGAGTCGGTCGCCTTCGACACCCTCGTGGTGGCCACCGGCTCGACCCCCCGCACCGTTCCCGGCCTGGAGCCGCGGCCGGGGGTGTTCTCCCTGCGCACGGCCGCCGACGCCGCGGCGATCCGGGCCGCCTGCACCGAGGGCGCCCGGGTGGTCGTCGTGGGCGGTGGTTTCATCGGCGCGGAGATCGCCTGGACGCTGCGGCAGCTCGGCCGCGAGGTCGCCGTCGTCGAGCCGCTGCCGGCTCTCATGATCCGCGGTCTGGGCCCCGAGCTCGGCGCGGCCTTCACCCGCCGGCACGCCGCCGCGGGGGTCGACCTGCACCTCGGCGCCGGTGTCGCGGCGATCGAGGGGGGCGAGCGGGTCGAGGCGGTCGCGCTCACCGACGGCACCGTGCTGCCCGCCGACGTCGTCGTCCTGGGCCTGGGCACGGTGCCCGAGACCGGCTGGCTCGTCGGGTCCGGCCTCGACCTGCGCGACGGTGTGGTGTGCGACGAGCGGCTGGCCGCCGTCGGGGTCGAGGGCGTGTGGGCCGCGGGCGACGTCGTCCGGTGGCGACACCCCCGGTACGGCGAGGACGTCCGGGTCGAGCACTGGACCAACGCGGTGGAGACCGCGGGCGTCGTCGCGGCCAACCTGACCGGCGCGCCCACGGTGCACGACGCCGTCCCCTACGTCTGGACCGACCAGCTCGGCGGCCGCCTGCAGGTGTTCGGGCGGGTGCGACCGCAGGACGAGCTGCGGGTCGTCGTCGGCGACCTCGACGGCAGCTTCGTCGCGCTCACCGGCGGCGACGGGCTGCTGCGCTCGGTGGTGGGCTACGGCGCGGTCAAGGCGCTGATGCCCTTCCGCAAGCTGCTGCTCGCCGGCGCCGGGTGGGACGAGGCCCTCTCCGCCGCCTGAGGAAGGACCCCGCTGCCCCTCACCCCTCGCACGCTCGGGCCGGGACCCTGCAGGAGGGCCGCGCTACCGCTGGGTCGGTCGGGCCCCGGCCGGCTCGACGGCGGGCGGCCGCACCGCGACCGCCGGTGGCACCCGGCGCTGGACGACGGCGTAGGCGGTCACCGACAGCGCCATGGCACCCGCGGTCACCGCCCACGGCAGGTCGTAGCCACCGGTGAGGTCGGCCAGCGCGCCGAAGGCCAGCGGCGAGACGAGGGCGCCCAGGTAGTAGCCGCACGACATCACCGCCGTCGCGCGCCCCACCGCGTGCGGGGCGCGGTCGACGGTGACGGCGTGCGCGAACCCGGCGCCGACCATCGCGCAGAGCAGGCCGGCCACCGCACCGACGGCCACCGCCGCGAGCCCCAGGTGGGTCCCCGCCCAGAGCAGCAACGTGCCGCAGAGGCCGACCAGGCACACGAGCGCCGCCGTCCCGGCCCGGGTCCGCGGTCCGCGCCGCTCGCTGCGGTGTGCCACGAGCACCATCGCCACCGTGCCGGTGCCGGTGCCCGCCGCCGACACCAGGCCGGCGGTGACGGGGGAGATCCCGCCGTCGACCAGGCTCACCACCAGGAAGGCGCTCAGCGGGTTGGTGCCGACGACGAAGCAGGTCGCGGCCAGCACCACCCAGACGAAACCGCGCGGGAGCGCCGAACCGCGGTCGCCGGTGGGGCCGGGGGTGGGCCGGCGGCTGGGGATGCAGAGCAGTGCCAGCACGGCGTTCACCGCGGCCAGGCCGGCCATCACCAGGACGACGCCGCGCCAGCCGACCGCCTCGGCCGCGGGCGGGCCGGCCAGTGCCACGACGGTGAGCAGCGCGGGGATCCCGGCCGTCTTGACCGCGACCGCGGTGGCCGCCTGGTCGGGGCGGGACACCGTGGTCACCGCGACGCTGGTACCGGCGTTGACGAAGGCGTAGCCGCACCCGGTCACCACGCTGCTGACGAGCAGCGCGGTCAGCGAGCCGACGGCGGCGACCGCGGCGAGGCCGGCGGCGGTGAGCGCCTGGTCGCCGGCCACCCACCAGCGGGCACCGAGCCGGTCGACCACCCGTGACCCGAGCAGCGAGGTCACCCCGGTGGCGCCGTAGAAGACGCCGACGACGAGGCCGAGTTGTGCGCCGGTCAGGCCGAGGTCGGCCCGCATGGCGGCACCGAGGTAGCCCACGATCGGCATGGGAGCGGCGCCCAGCCCCATGGCCAGCGTGCTCACCGTCAGGACGGCGGCGCGGGGCGGTGCCGCTCGGGTCTCGCTCATCAGTGCTCATGCTTATCCTAGTTCGTGCGCGCGCGACATCCCCGTCGTCCGCCGACGCGCTGCCGGCGACACCGCCGGTGAGCCGACTCACGGCTCGGGCGGGAACAACCCGGAGCGGGCCGCTGTCGTCCCCTGGGTGACGCCCCCGACGCCTGTCCGCACCCCCCTGCGCGCCTACGCCGTCTGGCTCACCGCGCTGGCGGCCTACGTCGTCGCCGTCTTCCACCGCGCCTCCCTCGGCGTGGCCGGGGTCGAGGCCCAGGAGCGGTTCTCCGCCGGGGCGTCGGCGGTCTCGCTGTTCCTGGTGCTGCAGCTGACGGTCTACGCGGGCCTGCAGGTGCCGGTCGGGGTGGCGGTGGACCGGTTCGGGTCGCGCCGGCTCATCCTGGCCGGCGGGCTCACCATGGCCGCCGGCCAGCTGGTGCTCGCGCTGGCCACCGACGTCCCCACCGCCGTCGCCGCGCGCGTGCTGGTCGGCGCCGGCGACGCCATGACGTTCATCAGCGTCCTGCGGGTCATCGCCTTCTGGTTCCCCGGTCCCACCGTCCCGCTGGTCACCCAGCTCACCGGCATCCTCGGCCAGGTCGGGCAGATCGTGGCCGCCTACCCGCTGGTCGCGCTGCTGCACGCGGCCGGCTGGCGCAGCACCTTCCTCGGCGCCGCGGCGGTCGGCCTCCTCGTCGCCGTCCTGGTCCTGACCACGCTGCGCGACGCCCCCTCGGGCACCGCGGCCACCAGTCCGGCCGGCCTGGCCGAGGTGCGCCACAGCCTGGCGCTGACCTGGCGTGAGCCCGGCACCCGCATCGGCCTCTACACCCACCTGGTCACCCAGTTCTCCGGCACGGTGTTCGCACTGCTGTGGGGCTACCCCTTCCTCGTCGTCGGCCAGGGTCTGTCCCCGGGGACGGCGGCCGGCCTGCTCACCCTGCTCGTGCTCGTCGGCATGGGCGTCGGCCCGCTGCTGGGCCGGCTGTGCGGCCGGTGGCCGCTGCGCCGCTCGGTGCTGGTGCTCGCCATCCTCGCCGCCACGGCCACCACCTGGACGGTGGTGCTGCTCTGGCCGGGGCGGGCGCCGCTGTGGCTGCTGGTCGTGCTGGTCCTGGTCCTCGGGACCAACGGCCCGGGCTCGATGATCGGCTTCGACTTCGCCCGCACCTGGAACCCGGCCGAGCGCCAGGGCAGCGCCAACGGGGTGGTCAACGTCGGCGGCTTCGTCGCCTCGCTGCTGACCGTGCTGGCCATCGGTGCGGTGCTCGACGTCCTCACACCGGGCGGCTCGACCGCCTACGACCTCGACGGCTTCCGCGCCGCCTTCGCCGTCCAGTACGTGTTCTGGGCGCTCGGCCTGGTCGGCGTGCTGCGCCACCGGAAGGCGCTGCGCGCACGGATGGCCGACGACGGCGTGGTCCTCGCGCCGCTGCACGTCGCCGTCTCCGCCCGGTTGCGCGGGGAGTCGGCCTACCACCGCTGACCCGGCAGGGGTCGCGCGCCCGAGCCGTCCTCGGCACGATCACCGGACATGGACGTGGTGGTCGGGCTGGACTCGGGGACGACGGCCACCAAGGCGGTGACCGCGGGCACCGACGCCCGCGTCCGCGACGTGGTCAGCGTCGGCTACCCGCTTTCGGTCCCCGCCCCCGGCCGCGCCGAGCTCGACGCGGACCGCCTGGCCGACGCCGCCGTCGAGGCCCTGGCCGCCGTCGCCGCCCGCGCCCGCGAGCGCGGCGACCGGGTCGTCGGCGTCTGCCTGTCGGCGGCCATGCACGGCCTGGTGCCCATGGACGACGACGGCCGGCCGCTGGGCCCGGTCGTCACCTGGGCCGACGACCGGGCCGCCGGGTACGCCGAGGCGCTGCGCCGCGACGGCCGGGCCGGCGGCCTGCACGAGCGCACGGGGACGCCGGTGCACCCGATGTCGCCGCTGCTCAAGCTCGCCTCGCTGCGCGCCGAGGACACCGACCGGCTGGCGGGGGTCCCGCGCTGGGGCGGCGTCAAGGAGCTCGTCGTGTCGGCGCTGCGCGGCGGCCCCCAGGTGCTCGACCGGTCCTGCGCCTCGGCCACCGGCCTCTACGGCATCCGCACCGGGCGGTGGGACCCCGAGGCGCTCGCGGTCGCCGGCGTCCGGGCCGGCCAGCTCGGCGAGGTCCTCCCGACGACGGCGGTGCTCGAGGGCCTGCGGCCGGACGTGGCGCGGGCGACCGGGCTGCCCGCGGACCTCCCGGTCGTCCTCGGCGCCTCCGACGGCGTGCTGGCCAACCTCGGCATCGGCGCCGTGCGGCCCGAGGTGGCCGCCGTGTCGCTCGGCACCAGCGGCGCGATGCGGGTTGTCGTCCCCGCCCCGACGGCCGACCCCGCGCACCGGCTGTTCTGCTACGCCCTCACCGACGAGCACTGGGTGGTCGGCGGCGCGGTCAACAACGGCGGCTCGGTGGTGCGCTGGGCCTCCCAGGCGCTCGCCGCCGGCGACGGGCCGCCGCCGGAGGGCGAGGCGGCCGACGAGGTCGACGCCCGGCTGCTCGCGGAGGCCGCGGAGGTCCCGCCCGGCAGCGCCGGGCTGCTCTGCCTGCCCTACCTGCTGGGGGAGCGGGCGCCGTGGTGGCGCTCCGGGCTGCGCGGCGCCTACGTCGGGCTGCGCCGCGAGCACCGCCGTCCGCACCTGGTGCGCGCCGCGGTCGAGGGGGTCTGCCAGCAGCTGGCGCTGGTGCGCGACGCCTTCTCGGCCACCGGCCTGCCCGTCTCGGAGGTCCGCGCGACCGGCGGGGCGGTCGCCTCCCCGCTGTGGGTCGCGACGCTCGCCGCGGCGCTGGACCTCCCGGTGCGCATCGCCGACTCCCCGGAGGGCACCGGGCTCGGCGCCTGCCTGCTGGGCCTGCACGCGCTCGGCGCGCTGCCCGACCTGGACGCGGCCACGGCGCTGGTCGGGGTCTCCGGTCCCGTCGAACCCGACCCCGCGGCCGCCGACCTGTACCGGCGGACGCGCCCGCTGGTCGAGCAGTCCACGCGGGCGCTGGCCGACGTGCTCACCACGCTCGACACCCTCGACGACACCCCCGGCCACCCCGTCTGACCCAGCCCGACCCCGCCCGACCCCGCCCGACCCACAGGAGGAGCCCGTGCCCGAGGTCGAACCGGTACTGAGCGCCGGACCGCTGCTGCTCATCGCGGCCGCCGCGGTCGGCGTGCTGCTGTTCCTGATCATGAAGCTGAAGCTGCACGCCTTCCTGGCACTGGTGCTCATCAGCCTGCTCGTGGCGCTGGCCACCCGGATCCCGATCGAGGACGTGGTCACCACCCTGACCAGCGGGTTCGGCACCACGCTGGCCAGCGTCGCGCTGCTGGTGGGCCTGGGCGCGATGCTCGGCCGGCTCCTCGAGCACAGCGGCGGGGCGCAGGTGCTCGCCGACAGCCTGATCGGCCGGTTCGGCGAGAAGCGCGCGCCACTGGCGCTGGGCGTGGCCGCGCTGCTGTTCGGCTTCCCGATCTTCTTCGACGCCGGGCTCGTCGTCTTCCTGCCGATCGTGTTCACCGTCGCCCGCCGGCTGGGCGGCTCGCTGCTCACCTACGGGCTGCCGACCGCCGGCGCCTTCGCCGTCATGCACGCCTTCGTGCCACCGCACCCCGGACCGGTCGCGGCCGCCGAGCTGATCGGCGCCGACATCGGGCTGGTCCTGGTCTTCGGCCTGCTCATCGGGCTGCCCACCTGGTACCTGGGCGGTTACCTGTTCGGCCTGTGGGCCGGCCGCCGGTACGACGTCGCGGTCCCCGACATCATGGAGGACGAGCCGAGGACGGCCGACGACGAGCCCGACCCCTCGGTGGAGGGCACCTCGCCGGCGATCGCGTCCCCGGGCGGGCGGGGGACCGAGACGGCGATCCGGCCGGCGCCGCCCCGCTTCGGCACGGTCGTCGGCATCCTGCTGCTGCCGCTGGTGCTCATCTTCCTGAACACCGGGCTGAGCACGCTGGCCACCGCCGGTGCGGTGGACGAGGGCTCGTTCCTCGTGCGGGCCGGGCAGCTGGTCGGCGCCACCCCGGTCGCCCTGCTGGTCACCGTGCTCGTGGCGATGGTCGTGCTCGGCATCCGGCGCGGGGAGAGCGGCGCCCAGGTGGAGTCGATCGTCAACAGCGCCCTCGGCCCGGTCTGCGCGATCATCCTGATCACCGGCGCGGGCGGCATGTTCGGCGGCGTGCTGCGCGCCAGTGGCATCGGGACGGCGCTGGCCGACGTCCTCGGTGACATCGGGCTGCCGGTCATCGTGGCCGCGTTCGTCATCTCGGTGCTGCTGCGGGTCGCCCAGGGCTCCGCGACGGTCGCACTGACCACCGCGGCCGGGCTGATGGCCCCGGTCGTGGAGGCGACCGACGGGCTGTCCTCGGTCGACCTCGCGCTGATCGTCATCGCGATCGCCGGCGGCGCCACGGTGCTCTCGCACGTCAACGACTCCGGGTTCTGGCTGGTCAGCCGCTTCTTCCAGATGGACGAGAAGACGACGCTCAAGACCTGGACGGTGATGGAGACGCTGCTCGGCACGATCGGCTTCGTCCTGGCCCTGGTGCTCAGCTTCTTCCTCTGACGCCGGACTCCCTGTCCGCCGCGCGTCCCCGGGGCCACGATGGCCCTCCGGGGCCGACCGGGCCGCGACGGAGCGGGGAGGGACTGTCATGAGGGGTGCCGGACGGGCCGCGGTGGCCGGGCTGGGGGCGGTGGCGGCGGTGGCCGCGCGCGACCTGCTGCAGCGGGAGCACACGCTGCTGCGCAACTTCCCGGTGCTCGGGCACGCCCGCTACCTGCTGGAGTCGGTCGGGCCGGAGCTGCGGCAGTACCTGGTCGCCGGCGACAACGAGGAGCGGCCCTTCACCCGCGACCAGCGCCGGTGGGTGTACGCCTCGGCCAAGCGCGAGAACAACTACTTCGGCTTCGGTACCGACAACGACCTCGAGTACACCGCCGGGTACGCGGTCATCAACCACCGCACCTTCGGCCGCGCGGTCCCGCCGTCGCACCCGGCGTCGGCGGCCGACGTCTCCCTGCCCTCGGCGAAGGTGCTCGGCGGCCCGCGCGGCCGGAGGCACGCGTTCCGGCCGGCGTCGGTGGTCAACGTGTCCGCGATGAGCTTCGGCTCGCTGTCCGGGGCGGCCGTCGAGGCCCTGAACCGGGGTGCGGCCCTGGCCGGGTGCCTGCACAACACGGGCGAGGGCGGGCTGTCGGTCCACCACCGGCACGGCGGCGACCTGGTCCTCCAGCTCGGCACCGCCTACTTCGGCTGCCGCGACGAGCACGGCCGCTTCGACCTCGACCGGCTGCGCGACCTGGTGGCCGGCGCCCCGGTGCGGGCGGTGGAGATCAAGCTCAGCCAGGGCGCCAAGCCCGGGCTGGGCGGCGTGCTCCCGGCCGCCAAGGTGTCCGCCGAGATCGCCGCGGCCCGCGGGGTGCGCGAGGGGGTCGACTGCGTGAGCCCGTCGCGGCACGCGGAGTTCAGCGACGTCGACAGCCTGCTCGACTGGGTGGAGCTGCTCGCCGCCGAGACCGGTCTGCCGGTGGGCATCAAGTCCGCCGTCGGGGACATGGCGTTCTGGGACGAGCTCACCGAGCTGATGGCCACGACCGGCCGCGGCGTGGACTTCGTGACCGTCGACGGCGGCGAGGGCGGCACCGGCGCCGCACCGCTGATCTTCACCGACTCGGTGTCGCTGCCGTTCCAGCTCGGCTTCGCGCGGGTCTACGCCGCCTTCGCACGGCGCGGCCTGGCCGAGCAGGTGACCTTCACGGGTGGGGGCAAGCTCGGCCTGCCCGACAACGCCGTCGTCGCCTTCGCCCTCGGCTGCGACATGGTGAACGTGGCCCGCGAGGCGATGCTGGCGATCGGCTGCATCCAGGCGCAGAAGTGCCACACCGACACCTGCCCGACCGGCGTCGCCACCCAGAACGCGTGGCTCGCCCACGGCCTGGACCCGGCGCTGAAGTCGGTGCGGCTGGCCAACTACCTGGCCACGCTGCGCCGGGACCTGCTCAAGGTCTCCGAGGCCTGCGGCGTCGAGCACCCCGGGCTCATCGACACCGGCTCGGTGGAGATCCTCGACGGGCGCACCGCGTCGACGCCGCTCGGGGACGTGTACGGCTACGGGCCCGGCTGGGGGCTGCCCTCGGCCGCCGACCGGGCGGAGATCGTCCGGATCATGACGGCCGAGGGGCCCCAGGGCGGTGCCGCGGCCCCGTCCGAGGACGCCACCGGCTGAGGGAAGGACCCCCTCGTCCCCACCCCTCGCACGCTCGGGGCGGTGCCCTGGAGGGGGCCGGGGTCCTTCCTCAGGGGTTGCCGCGGAGGAGGTCCTCGAAGGAGGGGACGTCGGCGAACGGGTCGGCCGGGCGGGCCGAGGCCGGCCGGCCGGTGACGACGTCGGCCAGCTCGCCGGCCGCGCGGGTGATCCGCCCGGCCAGCTCCTGGCTGGTGCCCTCGCCGCCGGCCCAGTCCTCCGCGGCCGCGAACACCGCGGTCGGCACGGTCACCGCCCGCAGGTAGGCGAACAGCGGCCGCATCGCGTGCTCGAGCACCAGGGAGTGCCGCGCCGTGCCGGCGGTGGCCGCCAGCAGCACCGGCGTGCCGGTGAGCGCGTCCCTGTCGAGCACGTCGGCGAAGGACTTGAACAGCCCGCTGTAGGAGGCGGTGAACACGGGGGTGACCGCGATGACGCCGTCGGCGCCGGTCACCGTCTCGATCGCCGCGCGCAGCGCTGCGTTCGGGAAGCCGGTGACGAACGCGTCGGCCAGGTCGCGGGCGTGCTCGCGCAGCTCGACGACCTCGACCGTGGCGTCCTCGCCCCGCTCACGGAGGGCGGCGACGGTCGCGGTGGTCAGCCGGTCGGCCAGCAGCCGGGTGGACGACGGGACGCCCAGCCCGGCGCTCACCACGGCCAGGGTGCGGGTGGTCATGCCGAGACCTCCTCGACGGTGCGCCCGGTGACGTCGTCGCCCCGGGCGGGGACGGTGCTGTCCTGCGCGCCGCCGCGGGCGGTGACGCGCGAGGCGTGGGTGGGCGCGTCGGGCACGTGCGCGGGCTTGAGCGCGGCGAACTCGCGGCGCAGCACCGGCACGACCTCCTCGCCCAGGACGTCCAGCTGCTCGAGCACGGTCGTCAGCGGCAGCCCGGCGTGGTCGACGAGGAACAGCTGCCGCTGGTAGTCACCGACGTAGTCGCGGAACCCGAGGGTGCGCTCGATGACCTGCTGCGGGCTGCCCACGGTCAGCGGCGTCTCGCGGGAGAAGTCCTCCAGCGACGGGCCGTGGCCGTAGACCGGCGCGTTGTCGAAGTAGGGGCGGAACTCGCGGACGGCGTCCTGGCTGTTCCTGCGCACGAATACCTGCCCGCCCAGGCCCACGATGGCCTGGTCGGCGCTGCCGTGGCCGTGGTGCTCGAACCGCGAGCGGTAGAACTCCACCATCCGCTGCGTGTGCTCCTTGGGCCAGAAGATGTGGTTGGAGAAGAAGCCGTCGCCGTAGTAGGCGGCCTGCTCGGCGATCTGCGGGGAGCGGATCGAGCCGTGCCAGACGAACGGGGGGACGCCGTCCAGCGGGCGCGGCGTGGAGGTGAAGCCCTGCAGCGGCGTGCGGTACCGGCCGGACCAGTCGACGACGTCGGAGTCCCACAGCCGGCGCAGCAGCGCGTAGTTCTCGACCGCCAGCGGGATGCCGTTGCGGATGTCCTGGCCGAACCACGGGTACACCGGCCCGGTGTTGCCGCGGCCCATCATCAGGTCGACCCGGCCGTCGGCCAGGTGCTGCAGCATCGCGTAGTCCTCGGCGATCTTCACCGGGTCGTTGGTGGTGATCAGCGTGGTGGCCGTCGACAGCTGCAGGCGGGTGGTCCGCGCGGCGACGTAGGCCAGCGTGGTCGTCGGCGAGGAGGAGAAGAACGGCGGGTTGTGGTGCTCGCCGAGGGCGAAGACGTCGAGCCCGACCTCCTCGGCCTTCTCCGCGATCGCGACGATCGCCTTGATCCGCTCCGCCTCGCTCGGCGTGCGGCCGGTGGTGGGGTCGGTCGTGACGTCGCTGACCGAGAAGATCCCGAACTGCATCGCGGACTCCCTGTGGTTGAGCATGCAACTATCAGTCGGGTGAACGGGCTCGGGTCACAGGACATTCCCAGCTCTTGTCGCTTGCAGTAGTCGGGTGACCACGCCGCGGCTGACCACTCCGTCGGTGACCGTCCCGTGACCTGGGGGAGATCCCCAGGTGGGTGGCCCGCTGGGAGTCTGGCGTCCACCACCTGGATCGCCTGACGGGCCCGGGAGGACGACGGACCGGGGGGACGGGATGTCGAAGCACTCGCAGGAAGTCGCGCCGGACACCGGGGCGGACGGGACCAGACGGACGGCCTTCACGGGCAACACCGCCGCGGAGCACGCCCCGGCGAGGGGCCTCGACGGACTGCTGGGCACCGGCCCGGTCTTCACGCACGCCGTCCGCGGCTACGACCGCCTCCAGGTCGACGACTACGTGGCCGCGGCCGAGACCGAGCTGCTGGTGCTCCGCCGGGAGAACGAGCACCTGCTCAGCCGCTACGCCGCCTGCTCCGGCGAGCTGCAGAACGCCCGCCGCCGGCTGGCCCAGCTGGTGCGCGAGCGCGAGACGCTGCCCAGCCCCGAGGACGCGCGTGCGCTGATCGAGCGCGCCCAGGAAGAGGCCGAGCGGGTGCGCGCCGAGGCGCGCGCCGAGGCCGAGGCCCGGCTGGCCAAGGTCGCCAGCATGCGGGAGGCGGTGATCGCGCTGCGCGAGCAGGCCCACGGCGAG
>NZ_JBFNXQ010000029.1:0-51308 GCF_041018925.1 Geodermatophilus maliterrae | reverse complement strand
CACCGGCGGGGCCACGGCCGGTGCCACCGCGCCGGACGTCCGGGACGGTGCCGGCCGCCCGGGGCGGGACGACGGCGTCCAGGGGCCGTCGGCGTGAGCGGCGTCGGGATCGTCGCCGACGACCTGACGGGGGCGAACGACACGGCCGTGCAGTTCGCCCGCGAGGGCTGGCCGACGCTGCTGAGCCTCCGGCCCGACGGCCGCCCGGCACCGGTGGACGGGGTGCTCGCCGTGTGCACCGACGCCCGGGCGCTGGGCGACGAAGCGGTGGACGTGACCGCGGCTGCGGTCGAGCGGCTGCGGGACGCCGGGGTCGGCCGGCTCTACCTGAAGCTGGACTCGACCCTGCGCGGCTCGGTCGCCGGCCAGGTCGAGGGCGCGCTGAGGGCCTGGTCGGCGCGGCACCCCGACGCCGTCGCCGTCGTCTGCCCCGCCTACCCGGCGATGGGCCGGGTGGTGGCCGACGGGGTCGTGCTGGCCGGCGGCCGGCGGCTGGAGGACGGCCCGGCCGGCCGGGACCCGGTCACCCCGGTGCGCACGTCGCTGCTGGCCGACCTCCTCCCGGGGTCGGTCCACGTCCCGCTGCCCCCCGGCGGCGACCCGGGTGCCCTGGCCGACGCGCTGGCGCGGGCCGGCGCCGCGGCACGCGTCCTCACCGTGGACGCCCGTGACGACGCCGACCTCGCGCGGGTCGCCGGGGCCGTCACCCGCCTGGGCCCCCGGGTGGTGCCGGCCGGGTCCGCCGGGCTGGCCCTGGCGCTGGCTCCCCGCTGGTACCCCGGGTCCGGTGCCCCGGGGGCCGGTACGGCGCCCCGCCCGGTCGCCGACGGCCCGGTCCTGGTCCTGGTCACCTCGCTGCACCAGGTGGCCCGCGAGCAGGAGGAGCGGCTGCGCGTCGAGTGGGGCAGCGCCGCACTGCACCTGGCCCCGGCGACGGCGGACCTGCGCGACGCGCGGTCGCTGGCGGCGTGGTCCGCGGCGCACGTGCCGGACGGACCCCTGCCCGAGGTGGTCGTCGTGACCGCCCCGCTGGAGCGGGCCGAGGGACGTGGGGACGCGGGCCGGACCGTGGCGGCGGCGCTGGCCGACCTGGTCGCCGCGCTGCACGCCGCGCACCCCGCGCGGGCCGTCGTCGTGACCGGCGGTGACGGGGCGCGGGCCCTGGTCGACCGCTGGGGCTGCACCGGGATCGCGGTGCACGGTGCGGTCGTCGAGGGCGTGCCCCACGGCCTGCTCGTCGGCGGAGAGGCCGACGGGCTCCCGATCACCACCAAGGCCGGCGGGTTCGGTGAGCCCGGCACCCTGGTCCGCGCCGTCGCCGCGGCGGCCGCCGTCCGTGCGCCGTCCCGTTGAGACACCGGAGCACCACCCAGAGAGGACACACCGTGGACAAGCCAACGCTCGCCGTCACCATCGGGGACGTGGCGGGCATCGGTCCGGAGATCACCGCCAAGGCTCTGCTGGGCCACGACGACCTGCGGCGGGAGTGCGTGCCGGTCGCCGTCGGGGACGTCGGCGTCCTGCGCCGCGCGGTCGCGGCCGTCGGCGGCGACCCGCAGGCCGTCCGCCCCGTCGAGGACCCCCGGGCAGCGACCAACGAGCCGGGCACCATCGAGGTGGTCCAGGTCGGCGACCCGATGCCGCAGGTGCCGCTCGGGAAGCTCAGCGCGGTGGCCGGTGACGGCTCGTACCGGTTCGTCGTCGCGGCCTGCGACCTGGCCAAGGCCGGCGGGGTCGACGGCATCGTGACCGCGCCGCTGAACAAGGCGGCGATGCACGCCGCCGGGCACGCCTGGCCGGGGCACACCGAGCTGCTGGCCCACGAGTTCGGGGTGGAGAACTTCAGCCTCGTGCTCTCGGCGGGCGACCTGTACCTGTTCCACCTCACCACGCACCTGTCGTTGCGGAACGCGATCGCGGCCGTGACGCCGGAGCGCACCGCGGCGGTGCTGCGCCTGGCCGGCGCCTTCACCCGCACCCTGGGGCGCCCGGACGCCGAGGTCGCGCTGGCCGGGCTCAACCCGCACGCCGGGGAGAACCGGATCTTCGGCGACGAGGACGCCGACGTCCTGGAGCCCGCGGTGGCGGCGGTGCGCGCCCAGGGCGTCAACGCGGTCGGTCCGCTCCCGGCCGACGCGCTCATCCCCGCGGCCGTGCAGGGCCGGTACCAGATGGTCGTCGTCTGCTACCACGACCAGGGGCACGCGCCGTTCAAGGCCGTCTACGGGGACAACGGCGTCAACATCACCGTCGGTCTGCCGGTCGTCCGCGTCTCGGTCGACCACGGCACCGCCTTCGACATCGCCGGCAGGGGCGTCGCCCGCGAGGCGAGCCTGGTGCTGTCCTGCCGCCGGGCGGCGGCGCTCGCCCCGGGCTGGGACCTGGTGTGGCGGACCGCCCGCGAGTCCGAGGCCCAGCTGGCCGGCAGCTAGGTTCGCAGGCGTGTCAGCCGTCGACCGGAGCGCGGGTCCGCCCCTGCACGTGCAGGTGGCGGCCGAGCTGCGCGACGAGATCCGCGACCACCGGCTGCCTCCCGGCTCGGCGCTGGCCAGCGAGGCCGCGCTGCAGGCGCGCTTCGGCGTCGCCCGCTCGGTGGTGCGCCAGGCACTGGCGACCCTGGTCGCCGAGGGGCTGGTCGAGCGGGGCCGGGGCCGGGGCAGCGTGGTGGCACCGGCCCGGGAACACCACCGGCTGGTCCAGCGCGCCAGCGGCTTGTTCCAGCAGATGGCGGCCGAGGGCCTGACCGTCACCACCGAGGTGCTCGAGCTGGTCGAGGAGGACCTGCCGGCGGAGGCCCGCTGGCTCGGCGGCTCACGAGCGCTGCGCCTGGAGCGGCTGCGCCGGGTCGGCGGACGGCCGCTGGCCCGCATCCGCACCTGGCTGCCCCTCCCGCGGTGCGCCGGCGTGACCGCCGAGGAGCTCACGGACGCGTCGCTGCACGACCTCCTCGCCCGCAGGCTCGGGGCGCGCGCCACCGGGGGACGCCGCCAGGTGCGCGCCGTGGCGGCCGACGCCGAGCTCGCGGCCGAGCTGGCCACCGCGCCGGGAGCCCCGCTGCTCCTGCTGGAGGGGCAGACGGTCGACCAGCACGGCCGGCCGCTGGAGGTGTTCGCCACCTGGCACCGGGCGGAGGAGATGGCCTTCGACGTCGAGGTCGTCGAGCAGCCGGCTGCCCCGGACGAGCGCGCCCCGGCGCCCGCCGGCGCGCCGGAACACGGCGCGACCGCGCGACCGGCGTCGCTCGCCGAGGCGGCCGAGCAGGCCCGGCGCCTGGCCGAGGTGCTGGCCGACCTGGCGGGGGCCGGGGACTCCTGACGTGCCGGCCGGTGCGGTCCACCCGGCCCCTAGGCTCGCGGCATGGTCAGCGTCGATCAGCCCGCGTCCCCGGACCCCGCCGCCGTCGGCCGCGCGCACCGCGCGGTCGAGCCGCTGCACAACCACGTGTACTTCGTGCCGGAGACCGAGCAGCACCTCACGGCGGCCGGGCTGCGGCCGGGACGGATGGTCTACTTCGCCGGCCGGTCGGCCCCGATGGGCGCCGTCGGCCCGGGCGTGGTGACGGCGACCTTCGCCAACTTCTCCCCGGCGGTCGTGGCCCGGCACGTCCCGCGGGCCTGGACCCTGGCCTCGCCGGAGCAGGTGGTGACCGCCCGCCTCGCCGCCGCGCGCGCGTCCCTGACCCGGCTGCTCGGCGGCGAGGAGGCCGCGGCCGCGCCGGAGGTCACCGAGCTGGGCGACCTGCTCACCGAGGCCTGCACCGTGCTGACGCCCGAGGGCCGCCCGCTCTACGCCGGGCACGCCGACCTGCCCTGGCCCGAGGACCCGGTCGGCCGGCTCTGGCACGGCGCCACGCTGCTGCGCGAGTGGCGCGGCGACGCGCACGTCGCCGTCCTCGTGCGGCACGGGCTGTCGGGGATGGAGGCGCTGCAGACCCACGTCGCCACCGGCCGGGCCTTCCTCGAGCCGGTCGCGCAGACCCTGCGCGGGTGGACCGACGAGGAGTGGGCCGCCGGCTGGGCACGGCTGGCCGAGCGCGGCCTGGTCACCGACCGCACCCTCACCGAGGCCGGGCAGCGGCTGCGGGCCGACCTGGAGTCCGGGACCGACGCGCTGTCCACCGCGCCCTGGGCGCACCTGGGGCCCGAGCGGACGGCGCGCGTGGTCGAACTCGGCAAGCAGCTGTCGGGCACGGTCGTCGCGGCCGGCGCCTACCCCGCCGGGGTCTTCGCCGGCCGGTGAGCGCCCGCCTGCCCGAGGCCCCCGACGACGGGCCGGCCGCCGACCTGCTGCGCACCCGCCGGGGCGGCGTCCTGACCGCGCTCGACCGGCTGCTGCTGCACAGCCCGCCGGTGGCCGAGGGCTGGAACGCGCTGCTCGGTGCCCTGCGCGGTGCCACGACGCTGCCGGCCGACCTGCGCGAGCTGGTGGTCCTGCGGGTCGCCGTCCTCAACGGGGCGGAGTTCGAGTGGACCTCGCACGCGCCGATCGCCCGCCGCGCCGGGCTCACCGACCTGCACCTGCGGGTGCTCCGGACCGACGACGCCCTCGCCGAGCCGGTCTGGTCCCCGGTGCAGGCCGCGGTCCTCGCCTTCACCGACGCCTCGACCCGCAGCGTCGCCGTCCCCGACGCCGTGTTCACCGCGCTGCGCGCACACCTCGACGACCGGCAGGTCGTGGAGCTCGCCGTGCTGGTCGGCGGCTACGCGATGGTCTCGCGGTTCCTCGTCGCCCTCGACGTCCCGCCGTCGGACGGAGAGGTTCCCGGCTGAGCCGATCTTCCCTATGGTCTGGATCACAGTCCACGGGAGGCGTCATGACGACCACCGATCGAGGGACCGGGAGCGGCCGGCGGACCGACGTCGACGCCGCTTTCCGCGGCTCGGCCACCTACCGCAGCCTGGGTGAGCAGCAGCTCAGCCCCGCGGAGGAACGCTTCGAGAAGGGACGCCGCACGGTCGGGCTGTTCCTCGCGCCCGTCGTGACGATCGTCTTCGCGCTGCTGCCGCTGGACCTGCCGCGCGACCAGCACCTGCTCGCCGCGGTCCTGCTGGGCGTCATCGTCCTGTGGATCACCGAGCCGGTGCCCATCCCGATCGGCGGGCTCATCGGGGTCGGCGCCATCGCCGTGCTCGGCGTCGTGCCGGCCGACGACGCGGTCGGCCCGCTCGGGTCGACGACGGTGTTCACCTTCATCGGCGCGTTCATCCTCGCCGCGGCGATGCTCAAGCACGGGGTGGCCAGGCGCTTCGCCATGGTGATCCTGTCGATGCGCTGGGTCGGCGGCTCGACGGCGCGGGTCATCATCGCGTTCGGCCTGATCACCTGCCTGCTGTCGGCGTTCGTCTCCAACACCGCCACGGTCGCGATGCTGCTGCCCACGGCGATCGGCATCCTCTCGGTGATCGCCAAGCTGCTGCAGGACAAGGGGATGGTGGCACCGGACTTCGACCCGCTGCGGCTGCGGGTGGGTGTCGCGCTGATGCTGATGCTGGCCTACGGCGCGAGCGTCGGCGGGCTCCTCACGCCGGTGGGCACGCCGCCCAACCTGATCGGCCGCGGGCTGATCGAGGAGGCGACGGGGGAGCGGATCGGGTTCCTCCAGTGGATGCTCATGGCGCTGCCGATCTGCGCGCTGATGTTCGTGGCACTGGCCGCCGTCCTGCTGCTGCTCAACCGGCCGGAGATCAAGCGCATCGAGGGTGTGCACGAGTACGTGCAGCAGGAGCGCTCGACGCTCGGCCCCGTCTCGCGGGCGGAGAAGAACACGCTGGTCGCCTTCGGCGTCACCGTGGCGCTGTGGATCTTCCCCGGCGTCATCGCCCTGACCGCCGGCACCGAGTCCGACCTCTACACGACCTTCAGCGACCGGATCGACGAGGGCATCGTCGCCGTCCTCGGGGCCTCGCTGCTGTTCCTGCTGCCCACGGACTGGAAGCGCCGCGAGTTCACCCTCAACTGGTCCGACGCGGCCAAGATCGACTGGGGCACGATCCTGCTGTTCGGCACCGGGATCATCTTCGGCTCGCTGCTGGCCGACACCGGCCTGGCCGAGACCATCGGGAACGCCTCGGCCGACAGCCTCGGGCTGACGAGCACCTTCGCCATCACGATCTTCGCCGTGATCCTCGCCATCATCATCTCCGAGACCACGAGCAACACCGCGTCGGCGGCGGTCGTGGTGCCGATCATCATCCCGGTGGCGGTGGCCGCGGGGATCAACCCGTTCGTGCCGGCTCTCGCGGCGACCTTCGCGGCCTCCTTCGGGTTCATGCTGCCGGTGTCGACGCCGCAGAACGCGATCGTGTACGGCTCCGGCGTCGTGCCGATCACCAAGATGATCCGCTCGGGGATCTCCTTCGACGTCCTGGGTGCCCTGCTGATCGTCGTCCTGCTGCCGGTGATGGTCGGCCTCGTCCTCGACGTCTGACCGGGGGGTGAACGGAGAGGGAAGTCATCCTCTCCGGACGGGCCGGGTCGACGCGCGCGTGTCACGATGGTCGACGGCCCGCGGGACGACGCCGGCCACCGCCGACGGGAGGGAGGGCGAGCGCCGTGCGCAGCGAACCGCCCAGTCCCAGTCCCGAGTAGAAGGACCCCGCTGCCCCCCGCCCCTCGCAGGCTCGCGGCGGGACCCTGCAGCGGGGCCGCTGGATGCGCCACTGCTGCGCCCTCGCCGTCCAGCGTCCCCGGGAGCCCGTCATGGCCGATCGTCGCCTCGCGCCCCTCACCGCACTGTCCACCCTCGGGCGCCGTCCCCGTCCGGCGGCGCCCCACCGGGTCGTCGTCCCCGCGCCGCCGGCCGAACCGGCGCCGGAGCGGTCGTCGCGGATGGTCGTCGACAACGCCGTCTACGCCGGTGGCCGGCGCATCGCCACTCCGGCGTCGACCGCCGAGAGCCACGACTGGCTGACCGAGGGCTTCGACGACCGGATGGTCTGGCTCGGGCTCTACCGGCCCGAGCCGGCCGAGCTGGGCGAGCTGGCCGAGCAGTACGAGTTGCCCGAGCTGGCCGTCGAGGACGCCATCCAGGCCCACCAGCGGCCGAAGTTCGAGCGCTACGGCGACACGCTGTTCGTCGTCCTCAAGGCCGCGCGGTACCTCGACGCCGCGGAGCAGGTCGAGTTCGGCGAGCTGCACCTGTTCCTCGGCCGGCAGTTCGCGATCACCGTGCGGCACAGCGAGTCGCCCGACCTGGCCCGCGTGCGGCGGCGGCTGGAGAGCGAGCCGGCGCTGCTGGCCAAGGGCAGCGAGGCGGTGCTGTACGCGATCCTCGATGCCGTCGTCGACGGGTACACCCCGGTGGTCCTGGGCCTGGCCAACGACATCGAGCAGATCGAGACCCAGGTCTTCCGCGGTGACCCCGGCGTCTCGCGGCGCATCTACGAGCTCTCGCAGGAGGTGCTGGAGTTCCAGCGCGCCGCGCGGCCGCTGACCGGCATCCTCGCCGCGATCACCGCCGGGTTCGACAAGTACGGCGTCGACGAGGAGCTGCGCAGCTACCTGCGCGACGTCGCCGACCACGTCGTCCAGGTCAACGAGCGGGTGGAGGGCTTCCGGCAGCAGCTGCGCGACATCCTCACCGTCAACGCCACGCTGGTGGCGCAGCGGCAGAACGAGGAGATCCGCGAGCTGACCGAGGCCTCCATCGCGCAGGGCGAGGAGGTCAAGAAGATCTCCGCGTGGGCGGCCATCCTGTTCGCGCCGACGCTCGTGGGGACGGTCTACGGGATGAACTTCGAGGACATGCCCGAGCTGTCGTGGCACCTCGGCTACCCGTTCGCGCTGGTGCTGATGGTGGGCGTGAGCCTGACGCTGTACGCCGTCTTCAAGCGCCGCGACTGGATCTGAGGAAGGACCCCCAGCCCCCCACCGCTCGCCGGCTCGCGGCCAGCCCCTGCAGGGGGCCGGGGACGGGCCGCGGCGGGGTCCCGGGGTGGCGCGGGAACAACGGGCTGGTGGTCCCGGTTACGATGGGTGCACAACTGCACAGGGGGTGAACGGTCTCGACTGCGGTCGGGTGACCAGGGGAAGCGAGCCGAGGAAGCCGACGATGAGCTCGTTAACCACGCGTCGGAAACAACACAAGCGCCGACTCCAGTCAGCGCGAGTTCGCCCTCGCTGCCTAAGTAGCGAGGCGACTCTGTCAGCCCGGGTTCGTCATCGGCCCGGATCCTGGCATCAGCTAGATGACTGACCGTGTGCGCCGGTCGCGGGCGCACACGGGACACCGAACAGTGACTGGGCCCGTCACATCGACTTGTTCGTGAGATCGATGGGGCCGAGCAGAGACAGAGCGGACTGCGCTCGGAGAAGCCCTGGTGATGCGTCGCAGGACGCGGGTTCGATTCCCGCCACCTCCACCCCTGGTCCTCCCCGAGGAGCCGGGTTCGTCTCCCCGAACCCGGCGCTCGGGGAGGACCCTCAGGTGAAGCCCCCGTTCGAGCACGCAGGGCCCGGTCAGCCGACCGGGCCCTGCGTGCGTTCGCGCCAGGGGACGACCGCCGCCCACTCCACCCGGCCCGTGGCCACACACCCGCCGCCGGCCGGGGAGCGGTCGGCCGCCGGGACACTCCGGTGGCCGGGGCACGCCCGGATCGGGCGCACGACGGTGCTGCTCCGACGTCCGGGCACGCGCACCGCGAGGTGAGGCCTGGCCACAGCGCCCGGTGACGGCGATGATCGCTCGACTGCCCGGCCGCCGCCGCGACACCTCGACGGCGGTCGACGGCCCGTTGCACGCCAGCAGGGCCGGGGCATGCGGGGAGGGCGAGGTGCCGGTGGGCCGACTGCGCGTGGGGCTGGTCTGCGGACATTTCGATCCCGCGCGCGACGGCGTCGCCGACTACACCCGTCACCTCGCCGGGCAGCTGCGGGCGGCCGGGTGCGAGTCCCTGATCTGCACCGCGCACCGGTACGCACGGACACCGGGCGAGGAGATCGTCGGCGTGACCGACCGCTGGGACGTCCGCGGTGTCCGCCGAGCCGCCCGCACCATCTCGCGGCTGCCGCTGGACGTCGTGCACGTCCAGTTCGCGCCGTCCGCCTTCGGCTTCTCCCGGGCGGTGGGCCTGTTACCCCTCCTCCTCCCGGCCGGCACTCCGCTCGTGGCCACGTTGCACGAGTACGGCGTCTGGACGGCGGATGGCGCCGGCGGAGGACTCCGCTCCGCTCTCTGGTCCGTGCTGGAGCGGCAGCAGCGCGCGGACCGCGAGGCGTTGGTGCTCACGGTGGAGGCGGACCGGCTGCTCGTCACCGCACCCGAGCACGCCGACGTGGTGCACGCCCGCTTCGCCGACCGCCGGCTCGAGGTGACACACGTCCCGATCGCGCCGAACGTCCCCGTCGCCCGGCTCGACGGGGAGGACGTCCCGTCGGCGGTGCGGGCGTCGCTCGGCCTGCCACCGGACGCACGCCTCGCCGTCTTCTTCGGCTTCCTCCACCCGGTCAAGGGCCTGGCGGGCCTCATCGAGGCGGTCGCCGCCGTCCGCCGGGTCATCCCCGGTCTCCGGCTCGTCATCGCCGGCGGCGGTGAGAGCCACTCCGTGCACGGGGGTGCCGCCGACGCCATGCGCCGGGACCTGGAGGAGGCCGCACGCCACCACGGTGTCGAGCCGCACGTCGTCTTCACGGGCTACCTGCCAGAGGACGACGTGTCCCGCCTGCTGCGCGCCGCGGATGTGGCGGTGTTCCCCTTCGACGCCGGAGTGACCGCCAAGTCGGGGTCCCTCCTCGCCGCGCTCGCGCACGGCGTACCGACGATCGCGACCTCACCTCCCGGCGCGCTGGACCGGCCGACGGAGGTCGAGGGCGTCCTCCGTGTGCCACCGCGGAACACCGCTGCTCTGGTCGACGCACTGCTCCTCGTGCTGTCCGACCGTGCCCTCGCGACGAGGCTGGCCGCGGCCGGACGCGCGTGCGCCGACCGATGGACGTGGCCGAGGATCGCGGAGTACCACGCGCGCATGTACGCCGAGGTGCTCCGCCGAGCCGATCGCGACGAAGGTCATGGCCTCCGCTGGAGGGCGGTGGCACGCTCCGGGATCCGCCGTCGCGGCAGGAAGGAGCCCTGATGTCTCTGGTCGATCGCGCGATGAGGGCCGTTCGTGCACGTGGACTCGCCCTCCTCTCCGACAACCACCCCGACGGGAAGCCTCCGGGGGCACGGGACACCGAGGACCCCGCACTGTTCCGGCCGCTCGTCTACGGTGACCCCGACCGTCTGCACGTCGACCCGACCGCGATCCTGAACAACGCCCTGATCAACCTGTCCTCGGGGACCGTGACGATCGGCGAGTACGCGTTCTTCGGGCACAACGTCTCGGTCCTCACCGGCACGCACGACTGGACCAAGTTCGGCGCCGAGCGCCAGGTGGCCGTTCCGCCGTCCGGTCGGGACGTGGTCATCGAGGAGGGCGCCTGGGTCTCCAGCCACGTCGTCATCGTGGCTCCCTGCCGGATCGGCGCACACTCCGTCGTAGGCGTCGGGTCCCTCGTGCTCGGCGACGTCGAGCCCTACACCGTCGTCGCGGGCAGTCCGGCCAAGGTCCTCCGGCAGATCCCCAGGCCGGATGGGCAGGCCGCCGCCCCCGCCGATCCCGACGCAGGGGAAGCCGGCAGGGTGGGCGCGGGATGAGCCCGAGCGCCGCTCGGGACGGATCCCCGCCGCAGGCGCGAGAGGTGGACCTCGAGCGCCAGGTGGCGAGCCTGAGCCGTGCCGTCGACGAGCTGGGCCGACTGGTCCGGGACACCCAGGACCGGCTGCAGTCGGTGGAGGTCGAGCTGCGGACCCTGCAGGCGAGGGGCGGCAGCCACGACGTCGACGGATGGGGCCCGCGGTTCGCCGCGATCTACGCCGACTTCACCGAGCACTTCCGCGGCTCGACCGCCGAGGTCAGCGCCAAGCTCGAGGGCTACCTGCCCGACGTCCACCGGCTCGCCGGCCCCGGCGGCGTCGTGGACCTGGGCTGCGGCCGAGGCGAGTGGCTGGCCCTGCTCCGCGCTGCGGGGGTGACAGCCCGGGGCGTCGACGCCAACCCCGCGTTCGTGGCCGCGGGTCGCGCGCGCGGGCTGGACATGGAGCTCGGCGACGCCCTGGGCTACCTGGAGGCGCTGCCGCCGGACTCGATCGACGTGGTCACGGCCTTCCACGTGATCGAACACCTGGCCACCGAGGACCTGCTGGCGCTGCTGGAAGCGGCGAGAGCGGCGCTGCGCCCGGGCGGCTGCCTGCTGCTCGAGACGCCCAACCCCACGAACCTGGTCATGGCCGCCTGCGACTTCTACAACGACCCGACGCACCGGTCACCGCTTCCCCCGGCCCTGACGGAGTACCTCGTGTCCACGCAGGGTTTCGGGGACGTCGAGGTCCGGCCTCTCCATCCGAAGGCCTCTCCGCTGGTGCCCACCAGGGATGCGGACGCCGTCACCGAGCTCCAGGAGTACGTCGTGCAGGCGCTCTTCGGGCCACAGGACTACGCCGTCCTCGGCTACAGACCGCCCGCGGAGGAACGATGAGGCGGGAGACGGACCGCGACGCGTGCCGGGTGCTCTACCTCGACGGCTACACGGTGCCCGACCCGAAGGCAGGCGTTCCGTCCAGTGACGCCATCGGGTACGGCATCACGGCGTCCTCGGCGATCCGCGACGGACTGGCGGCCTCCGGACTCGACGTCGTCCGTCCCCGGCTCGACCCGTCGCCGACCGGTACCGGAGGAGGTCCCGAGGCGCGGCTCTCGTGGGTCCTCGCGAACTACCACAGCGTGCTCCACACCCTCCTCGAGGACCCTCCCGACGTCGTCTTCTGCTTCCACGTCTTCTCGGTCTTCCCCGTCGAGATCAGGCGGATGCTGCTCGACCTCGGCATGTCGATCCCCATCGTCGGCTACACGCACGGCAGTCACTGGGACCCGACCGACACCTTCCGCACCGAGACCTATCCCGGGATGGAGGTGCTGGACCTGGCCAACCTGCACGTCCTCGACCGCGTGCTCCTGGTCTCCGAGTACATGCGGACGACGTTGCGGACCACGATCGGCGCCGTCAACACCCCCCTGGCCGAGCAGATCGACGCCCACGCCGCGGTGGTCGGGTTGCCTCTCGACGTCGACCGGATGGACGCCTGCCGGTCCGACCGCCGGTTCCCCCGCCCGACCGTGGTCTTCAACCATGCCCCGGTGTCCAGCAAGGACCCCGAGCGGTTCGCCCGCGTCATGGCCCGGGTGCTGCCGCACCACGACGTCGGCGTCCTGATCACCCGCGACTTCGCCCCCTGGCAGCCGGGCGGCGAGGCGATCGCGGAGCTCGCGAGACGGTTCCCGGACCAGGTGGTCCTCGGCCGGGACATGCCGCTGGACGAGTACTACGAGGCGCTGTGGGCGGCCGACCTGCAGGTGTCGACCGCCACCCACGAGAGCCTCGGCGTGTCGACGCTGGAGGCGATGTACACCGGGAACTGCTGCGTCCTCCCGCGGCTCGGCAGCTACCCGGAGATCTGCGGCGGCCACCCGGACGTCCTGTACGAGCCGGGTGAGGGGCCGCTGGAGGAGCGGCTGCGCTGGTTCCTGGAGCATCCCGAGCACCGGCGTGCCGTCGCGGCCGACCTGCAGCAGATGTCGGCCAGGTTCCACCCGCGTGCCGTCGTCCGGAAGATCGCCGCAGAGGTGCTGGACGTGGCCTTCGGCGGCCCGTGACGGCGCCCCTCTCGTCCCGGCAGGTGACGGCGCGTTCAGGCGGTCGTCGTCGGTCGGGTGGGTGGCCGGGAGAGGCGCATCGAGTCCGATCGAGCCGGCGGGCGGGGATGCGGTGACACGGTGCCGCACGGGGCGTATGACGTGGCGGTGGACGCGGCGCCGCTGGTCGGGCGGGCGGCGGCCGTGGCCGCCGTGCGATCCGCCGTCACGCGCGCCGCGGAGGGTGGCGGCGGGATCCTGCTGGTCGTCGGCGAGGCCGGGGTCGGGAAGTCCCGGCTGCTCACCGAGGCGGTCCGGCTGGCCCGCGGCCACGGGCTGCAGGTCCTGTGCGGCCGGGCCACGGAGTCCGGCGGGGCCCATCGGCCCCTGATCGAGGCGCTGCTCCGGGGCGGCGCGGACGACCTCGACCCGGGGACGGTCCCGGCACCGTACGCGGCTGCGCTGGGTCGCCTGCTGCCCAGCTGGGCCACCGGCGTGGTGGACGGCCCGGAACCCAGCATCGACCCGGTGCTCGTCCTGGGCGAGGCCCTCGTCCGCGTGCTGGAGGCGCTCGTCGGCGGGCCGTGCCTCCTCGTGCTGGAGGACCTGCACTGGGCCGACGCCGACACGCTGGCGGTGCTGGAGTACCTCGCCGACCGCCTGGGCGATCGACCGGTGCTCGTGGCGGCGTCCGCGCGCGACGACGAGCCGGGGTCCGCGGCGGTGGACCGGCTGACCGCCGGCCCCGGGGTCCACACCCTGACCCTGTCCCGGCTGGGTCCGGCGGAGCTCACGGCCCTCGCCGGTGCGCGGGCCACCGGTCGCCTGCGTGCGGACGAGCTCGCCGCTCTCGTCGCGCGGGCCGACGGACTGCCCCTGATGGCCGAGGAGCTCGTCGACGAGGCGGTGCGCACGGCCACCACCCCGACGTCGACCCCCGTTCCCCGCACGATGACCGCGCTGGTGCGCCGTCGGCTCTCCCTCCTCGATCCCGTGGCGCACAGGTGCCTGCGCGCGGCCGCCGTGGCCGGGACGGACCCGGACTGGGAGCTGCTCCCGGCGGTGGTCGGGCAGCCGGAGGAGGTCGTGCTCGCCGCCGCCCGGGTCGCCGCGGACGCCCACCTGCTGCGCGAGGACGCCGGCCGGCTGCGCTGGCGGCACGCGCTGATGCGCGAGGCCGTCGTCACGGGCCTCCTCCCGCCGGAACGGGCCGCCCTGGCGCGGGGGGTAGCCGAGGCGCTGCTGGCCCGCGGCCGGCCCGAGGACGTCGCCCGCGCCGCCGAGCTGCTCGCCGCGGGCGGCGAGGGCGAGCGGGCCGCGACCCTCTTCCTGGAGCTCGCGCGTCAGGATCGCGGAACCGGCGCGCTGCGGCGCGCCGAGCAGCTGCTCGACCAGGCGGCACGCACGGGCGCCCTCCCCGCGGCGGTCGCGATCGAACGGATCACCGTGCTGACGGCCACCGGTCGCGTCGACGACGCGCTGAGCGCCGGCGTGGCGGCCCTGCCCTCCGCGACCGGCGAGCTGCACGCGGAGCTGTGCCTCCGGATGGCCCGCACGGCGGTGACCGCCCGGCGCTGGAGGGACGCCGAGGCCCACGTCGAGCGGGCCGGACGCCCGGACGACCCACGCTCGCTCCTGCTGACCGCCGACGCCGCGTTCGGCGCCGGCGACGTGGAGCGCGCCGGCCCGCTGGCCGCCGCGGCCGTGACCCGCGCGGAGCGCTCGGGGGTGCCGGCCGTGCTGTGCGAGGCCCTGGACGTCGCCGGCCGGGTGGAGCGGCTGCGCAGCCCCCCGGCCGCGCGGGCCGCCTTCTCCCGTGCGGCGCAGGTGGCCGGCGAGCACCGGCTGGTCCCGCAGCAGGTCGCGGCCCTGATCGGGCTGGGGACCGTGGAGCTGCTCGAGCGCGAGACCTCCGAGGCCCTGCCGCAGGCCATGGAGCTGGCCGCGGCGGCGGGACTGCTCGGCCAGGCCAGCGCCGCGGAGGTGATCCTGTTGGACTCGACCGTCGTGCAGCGCGGTCCGCGCGCCGTGGAGGCGCCGGCGCGGGTGCTCCTCGACCGGGGGGCGTGGCTGCACATGCCGGAGGTGCAGGCCGCCAGCGCGTTCGGCGTCGCGCTCGCCCGAGCCGCATCGGGGGACCCCGCCGGCACGGAGGCGGCCCTGGCTCGGATCCCCGTGTCCGCCGCCTGGCCGGACGCGGGACCCCTCGCGGCCGCCGTCCGTACCCTGCCCCTGCTGCTGGCGCACGACCTCCCCGGCGCCAGCGCGACGCTCGACGCGGGCGTGAGCGGGCTCGTGGAGCACCGGGTGGCCGCCCCGCTGCACCAGTTCGGGTTGTGGGCGCTGCTGCGCACGGTGGTCGACGACCGCGGTGCAGCGGCGCGGGACGTCCTGCGCGGGTTACCGGCGGCGCTGCGCCCGGCCAACCGCGGAGCGCTGCACTACGCCGACGCCGTCGCCGCGGGGCGCGGCGGCCGACCCGACGATGCCCTGGCCCTGTTCGCACGCGGGGAGGCCGAACTCGCTCGCGTGCCCTGGCTGCACCGGCTGCTCCGCCTCCTGGTCCTCGAGGCCGCGGTCGCCGACGGCTGGGGCGACCCGGTCCCGCTGCTGCGCCGCGACCTCGCCGAGCACGAGCGCGCCGGCGACTCCCAGCTGGCCCGCACCTGCCGCGACCTGTTGAAGCGGGCCGGCGCCCCGACGAGGCGCGGTCGCGGTACGACACCCGTGCCGGGCGCCCTCCGCGCCGCGGGTGTCACCAGCCGCGAGATGGACGTCCTCACCCTCGTGTCCACCGGATCGACCAACGCGGAGATCGCCGTCCGGCTCTTCCTCTCGCCACGCACGGTGGAGACCCACGTGGCCAGCCTGCTGGCCAAGCTCGGCGCCTCCCACCGTGGTCAGCTCCGCAGCCGGGTCGCGGCGCTAACTCGGTAGGCGGTACGGATCCTCCGCCGGACCGGGAGCGCGACCGTGAGGGCGGACACCCGTTCCCGGACCGAGGAAGCCCTCCCATGACGCCACACCCCGAGACGTACGACGTCCTCGTCGTCGGTGCCGGCCCCGCCGGCCTCACCACGGCCGCCGGCCTGGCCCGTGCCGGCATCCGGGTCCTGGTCGTCGAGAAGCACCCGGGCACCTCGATCTTCCCGAAGGCGGCCGGCGTCCGGCCGCGGACCATGGAGATCCTCCGGTCCTGGGGCCTGGACCAGCGCGTCTCCGCGGCCGGTCAGGACGTCCGGCTGGAGCTGGGGATCTCCCCGGTGCTGGCCGCTCCGGTGGTGGCGGTGGAGTCGCTGGGCGCGCCCGCCGCCCAGTACGTCTCCACCATGAGCCCCTCGCCGTTCGCGTTCGTCCCGCAGGACCACCTCGAGCCGGTGCTCCTCGAGCACCTGAGGGACCGGGGCGGGCACGTGCGGTTCGGGACGGAGCTGGTGGGCTTCGAGGTCGACGGCGACGGCGTGCGCGCGAGGCTGCGCCGGCGGTCGGGACCCGCGCCGGAGTACCCCGTCCGTGCCCGGTACCTCGTCGGCGCGGACGGTCCGCGCAGCACCGTCCGCGCCACCGTCGGCATCGAGGTGGAGCACCTCGGTTCGGAGGGGCGGCAGCTGACGTACCTGTTCGCCGCCGATCTCGACGGGGTGGTCCCCGACCCGCCGTTCGCCCTGCACTGGGTCACGAGCCCGGGGGCCGAGGGGCTGTTCGTGGCGTCGGGACGGCACCGGTGGGGGTACGGCTGGGAACCGGGGGACGGCGACCCCGCCACACCCACGGCCGAGCAGGTGGTCGCCCGGATCCGCGCCTCGGCCGGCATCCCGGATCTCGACGTCGAGCTGCAGGGCGCGTTCGAGTGGACCTTCGGTGCCGAGATCGCCGCCCGGTTCCGCAGCGGCCCGGTGTTCCTGGTGGGTGACGCGGCCACCCGGACGTCGCCGCGACGGGCCACCGGCATGAACACGGGCATGGCCGCGGCGCACGGCCTGGCGTGGAAGCTCGCCTGGGTGCTGCGCGGATGGGCCGACGAGGCCCTGCTCGACACGTACGAGGAGGAGCGACGCCCGGTGGGGCTGGCCAACGCGCTGCGGTCACTGCAGCCGCGCGAGGGAGCCCACGAGGCGTCGGGCCTCGAGGACTTCGGCGTCACCTACGTCTCCGCGGCCGTCGCGCCCACGGAGCACGTGGAGCCGCCGGCGACCGTCGGCGAGCGCGCCGCCCCCGGGCGCCGCGCGCCGCACGCCTGGCTGGACACGACCGGTCGACGGGTCTCGACCCTCGACCTGTTCGACGGCCGGCTGACGCTGCTCACCGGCCCCGGGGGCAGCGACTGGTGCGCAGCCGCGGACCGGCTGGCGCCGGGTGACCCGCCGCTCGCGGTGCTCCGCTTCGGGCCGGACCTGCCCGACCCGGACGGCTCGCTGGCCCTCCGGTACGGCGTCGGGGTGCGCGGAGCGGTCCTCGTCCGTCCCGACGGGTTCGTGGCGTGGCAGGCCCCCTGTCCCGCAGGCGATCGGGTGGGGTTGCTCCGCTCCGCGGTCGACCTGGCCACGGGGCGCTCGGGTGCGGCGGACGTCGCCGACCTGTCGGCCTGACCCCGGCCGGTCGGCGGAGACAGCCGTGTGGCCCCCGGCCGGCCCGACGCCGGGACAACGGCTCGCACGGTGCGGGAGGGCGGCTCAGGTCGTCGGCTCGTCCGTCCTGCCGTCCGGCGGGTCCCGACGACCGCGCACCTGCCGGCGCACGTCGATGCCGAGCAGCAGCGCCGCGAGGAGCGCGACGGCACCCGACAGGACTGCGACGGGTGTGCCGAGCGAGCCGCCCACCCCCGCCCAGAACACGGCGGCCCACACGTCGAGGACGACGACGAGCAGCAGGACGGCGTGGAGGGGGACCGTCAGCCACAGCGGCCGAGGGCGGGGCACCGGGCCACGGGCGGCGGTCAGCGGAACTCGCTGAGGTGGCCCGCCAGTGCGTCGTTGCGCAGGT
Source organism: Geodermatophilus maliterrae (assembly GCF_041018925.1). Classification (NCBI taxonomy): domain Bacteria; kingdom Bacillati; phylum Actinomycetota; class Actinomycetes; order Geodermatophilales; family Geodermatophilaceae; genus Geodermatophilus; species Geodermatophilus maliterrae. The sequence goes on along the minus strand of NZ_JBFNXQ010000029.1, from coordinate 33,657 downwards.
ACTCCCACAGCAGGCCGGCGCGCCCGCCGTCGAGGTACTGCACCGGCCGGCCACCCTCGGTGCCCGGGCCGCCGACCGGGGCGGACACGAACTCCAGGGTGTGCGCGCCCCGGAACTCCCACGCGATCGCGACCAGGTCCCCGTCCGCCAGCGGGTCGTCCACGCGGAGCGCGCCGGTCATCGAGTCCAGGAGGTCGGCGAGCCGGCCGAGGTCCGAGAAGGCCCCCTGCGCCTCGATGCTGCGGAACAGCGCCTGCACGACCCGCTGCTGGCGGGCGGGTGCCGCGGCCCGCGTCTCGGGGCCTGCATCCCGCACGAAGGCGACCGCCTCGGCCCCGTCCATCTGCTGCGGTCCCGGCGCGAAGTCGTGGCCGCGGCTGCTGTAGGGCTCGGGCACGTCGACGGTGATGCCGCCGAGCGCGTCGGTGACCGTCGCCAGGCCGGAGAAGTCGAGCTCGGCGTAGTGGTCGATGCGGACGTCGGTCAGCGTCTCCGCCGCTTGCACCACGCCCTGCGGCCCGCCGGAGCCGAAGGCGCCCTCGAGCGTGCTGCCCCAGCCGCCCACCCAGGTGTCCAGCGGGAAGGAGACCACCTGGACGTGCTCCCGGTCGCCGGTCAGCCGCACGAGCAGGACCGCCTCCGCCCGGGTCGCACGGGTCTCCTCGTCGGCCGGGTCGACGCCGACCACGAGGAAGGTCAGCGCCTGCTGCGCAGCCGGAGGGACGTCCGGGCGACCCCCCTCGGCGGGGAGGGCCGCACCGATGCGGTCGACGTCCTCGGCGACCCCGGCGACCTGCCAGGTGCCCAGCCCGATGGCCAGCCCCGTCACGACGACGAGCGTGCCGAGGAGGGCGGGCACGACCATCCCCGGTCGGGACCGGCGCGCACGGTGCTGCCCCCGGCGGCGCCCGGACCTGGGCGCGGTCACCGCCGGCCGGGGCACCGGCGGGGTGCCGGGAGGCACGAGGGCGGTGGCGCCGGGCTCCTCACGCTCCATGTCCCCGACCTCGGCAGGGCCGGGACTGCGCGCCACCGTGCATAGCCAACCCCCCACGCCCGCCGACGAGGCCCGCCCCGTTCTGCGGACACGTCAGGTCGGAGGATCATCCTCCGGTCGGGAGACGTCGTGGAAGTGGGTGCTGCGGCGCCGGGCGAACCGCCGGTGCCCGCGCGGTGGCGCCGCCCACTCCACGGGTCGATCGGGTGGCGCAACTGATCGAGGTCAGCGGCCTCCAGCTCGCCCCGGCCGAGGTCGTCGACCGGGCGGCGCAGCGGACGGCGGGCCACGAGCGCCCCGCCGAGCTCACCGTCGTCGACGCCGTGCCCCGGTCACCGGCGGGCGACATGCCGGTCCCGCCCCGGCGGGAGGAGCCCGCCGCACGGCGTCAGCGCGCGCGGCCGGGGTGCTCCTCACGGGCCCGCTCGACCTCGGGTGCGGCCTCCTCCAGCAGGTCGGCGAGCGCCCGCAGCCGGCCGGCGACGCGCTGCCCGAGCGGGGTCAGCGCGTACTCGACCCGCGGCGGGATGGCGGTGACGACCTCGCGGGTGAGGAAGCCGTCGCGCTCGAGGGCCTGCAGGGTCTGGGACAGCATCTTCTCGCTCACCCCCTCGACCCGGCGGCGCAGCGCGTTGAACCGGTAGCCGCCCTCGTGCAGGGCGAGCAGGGTGAGCGAGGCCCACTTCGCGGTGACGTCCTCGAACGCCGAGCGGGAGGTGCAGTCGCGGGCGAAGACGTCACTGACCAGGTCGGACGGGGGCCCCTCGTCGGGTAGCGGCTCGGGCACGGCAGGAGCGTACGACCGATGGCGGAATGGACGGCGCTTACTCCGGGTTAGCGGCCTCGACCGAGTTCCCGATCGAGGAGTCCCCGCCATGACCGTCTACGCCGTCACCGGAGCCACCGGCCACCTCGGCCACCGCGCCGTCGAGGAGCTGCTCGACCGCGGCGTCCCCGCCGCAGACGTCGTCGCCGTCGTCCGCCGTCCCGAGGCCGCCGCGGACCTGGCCGCCCGCGGCGTGCAGGTGCGCGAGGGCGACTACTCGCGGCCGGACACGCTGCCCGCCGCGCTCGCCGGCGTCGACCGGCTGCTGCTGGTCTCCGGCAGCGAGGCCGGTCAGCGGGTGGCCCAGCACCGCGCGGTGATCGAGGCCGCGGCCGCGGCCGGCGTGCAGCGGGTCGTCTACACGAGCATCGCGCAGGCCGACACCTCGACCAACCCGCTGGCCGAGGAGCACCGCCGCACCGAGGAGGTGCTGCGCGAGGTCGGCGTCCCGGCCACCGTGCTGCGCAACAGCTGGTACGCCGAGAACTACGCCTCCCAGCTCGACACCTACCTGGCCACCGGCGAGGTCCTGGGTGCCGCGGGTGAGGGCCGCGTCTCGATCGCGCCGCGCGCCGACTACGCCGTCGCGGCCGCCGCCGCGCTGCTGGCCGACGACGAGGGCAGCGTGGTCCGCGAGCTCGGCGGCCCCGGTGTCACGCTGGCCGACCTCGCCGCCGCCGTCACCGAGGTCACCGGCACGACCGTCCGGTACCGCGACCTCCCGGCCGACGAGTTCGCCGCCGCCCTCCAGGCCGTGGGCCTCGACGCCGGCACCGCCGGGTTCGTCGCCGCCATCGACACCTCGATCGCCCGCGGCGAGCTCGACACCGGCGACGCCGACCTCGCCGCCCTGCTCGGCCGCCCGGTGACCCCGCTGGTCGACGCCGTCCGCGCCGCGCGGGTCTGACTCAGGCCCGCGCGGCCGCCAGCGCCGCCTCGCCGACCGTGGTCAGGGTCAGCTCGGGGGTGAGCGGGTGGAACGGGCCGCCGCGCACGTCGCGGTAGGCCTGCTCCAGCGGCGACCGGCGGGAGAACGCCGGGCCGCCGACCACCTGCAGCGCCAGGTCGGTGACCGCGACCGCCTCGAGCACCGCGTGCCGCTTGGCGGTCATCAGCGTGGCCAGCACGCCGTGGTCGGGGCCGAAGGTGTCGCCGGTCTCCTCGACGGCGGCCAGCAGCGCCCACCGCGCCACCCGGATCCGGGCCTGCATCTCGCCCAGCTGTCGGACGGTGGACGGGACGACCTCGGCCTTCGCCGCCACCTGGCGGAGCGCCTCGTCGTAGGCGCCCTGCGCCACGCCCAGGTACACCGCCCCGGCCACCGGCGCGAAGTACGACGCGGCCAGCAGCAGCGGGCCGGCCAGCACGCCGTAGGGACGGCGACCGGTCACCCGCTCGGCGGGGACGAACACGTCCTCGAGGACGACGTCGTGGCTGGCGGTGCCGCGCATGCCCAGCGGGTCCCAGGTCTCGACGATGCGCACGCCGGGGCTGGACATGGGGACGCCGGCGTGCAGCACCTCGGCGTCCGGGCCCGGCTCGCCCAGCACCGCGGAGGTGCTGATCACCGTGGCGACCGGCGCCTGCGTGCAGAAGCCCTTGCGGCCGGTGAAGCGGAACCCGCCGTCGACGGCGACCGCGGTGGTGGTCGGGCACACCCAGTCCGAGCCGCCACTGGTGGCCATGACCAGCCCCTCGGTGGCGATCCGGCGCAGCGCGGCCTCGGCGTCGGCGAAGCCCTTCGCGTACCGGAAGCGCTGGACGAAGGTCAGGTACAGGTGCATCGCCGCGGCGAGCGCGGAGGCTCCCGACCAGCGGGCCAGCTCGTGCTCGGCCAGCACGACCTGTCTCAGCGTGGCTCCACCGCCGCCGAGCTCGGCGGGTACGGCCATCGCCAGGTAGCCGGTCTCGGCCATCGCCGCGTAGGCCTCGGTGACGAAGCTGGCGTCGCGGTCGTGGGCGGCGTCGGCCGGTGCGGCGCGCCGTCCGATCTCCGCGGCGAGGGCGACGAAGCGGTCGTCCGCGGTGGAGGGGTCGGTGGGGGCTGGGGGAGTGAGGGTGCTCGTCATGGCACTGACCCTCGGGACCGCGCGCACCGACCACTAGTCCTCGATCTGGACCGCTGGGACCCTGGCGCGATGGCGCGCTACGGCCAGTACTGCCCGATCACCCGCTCCCTCGAGCTGCTCGGCGACCGGTGGACGCTGCTGATCGTCCGCGACCTGCTGCTCGGCGCCGAGCGCTTCAACGAGCTGGCCCGCGGACTGCCCGGCCTGTCCCGCAGCCTGCTGTCCAAGCGGCTCGACCACCTCGAGCGGGCCGGCCTGGTCGACCACGCCGACGGCCGCTACCACCCCACCCCGGCGGGGGAGGACCTGCGCTCGGTGGTGTTCGGCCTGGCCGAGTGGGGCTCCCGCTGGGCCTTCGGCGAGCCGCGGGCCGACGAGCTCGACGCCACGGTGCTCATGTGGTGGATCCGTGGCGGCCTGGACCCGGCCCCGTTCGGCGACCGCGAGCGGGTGGTCCTGTACGTGCACTTCCGGCAGGGCGGACGCCGGCGGTTCTGGCTCGTGGCGACCCCGTCGGACGTCTCGCTGTGCTCCACCGACCCCGGCTACGACGTCGACCTCGTCCTCGACGCCGACCTCGACGCGCTCTACGAGGTGTGGGGCGGGCGGATGGAGTACGGCTGCGCCGTCCGCGACCGGCGGCTGGTGGTGAGCGGTCCGACCGACCTGGTGCGCGCGCTGCCGCAGTCGCTCCGGTTCAGCCCGATCGCGCACTACGTGCGGCAGGCGATGACACGGGAGGCGACGACACGGGCGACGCCCGTCGCCCGGTGACAGGCGACGGTGCGCGCCCGGGCCGCGTTCCCCGACCCGGGTACGGCGCCCGCGCACACCGTCGCGGCGGCAGGACGCCGCGACGGAACGGTGCTCGTGGGCGATGAGCCAGCGGCCGTCCACCCGGCGGCGGCCTCGGCGTCGGCCGCGCGGACGGCTCCGGCCCGCACCGCCGACCCCGTCGCCGCCGGGGTCCCGGCCCGTGCCCCCTCCGAGGGGTGAGGTGTGCCCCAGCGCTCCAGGTCCGCGTCGTCCGTGCCGATCCCTGCTGCACGGACGACAGGAGAGACCCATGAACCCCATCGCGTGCCGCGCCGTGGCGCAGGCCGGCCTGGTCGCGGCGACCGCCTCGGCCGACGACGAGCAGCCCTGGCCGCTGCTGCTGGTGGCCGGCTGGCACACCACCGCCGTCGACCTCGTGCTCCAGGACGGCCGGCTGGCCGACGCCCTGGCGGAGCTGGAGCTGCGCGTCTGACCGTGTCGCGCGGCTAGGCGCGCGCGAGGGAGTAGCTACCGTCGGGGCCGTGCGAGCGCACGACCACGAGCACGTCCTCGCTCTGCAGCGTGCCGATCAGCGGGTCGTCGAAGCGCAGCGTGCGTCCACCGCGGGTCACCGAGAGGACGACGTCGCGCAGGTCGCGCGGGCCCAGCCCGACCTCGCCGGAGGTGACGACGCGCTGGGAGAGGTCCAGCCCCTGCCCGCCGGTCAGCAGGTCCTCGACGACGGAGACCACCCTCGGGCTGTCGGTGGACAGGCCCAGGAGCCGGCCCGACGTCGCCGAGGTGGTGATCACCGTGTCGGCGCCGGACTGGCGCAGCAGCTGCGCGTTCTCCTCCTCGCGGACGCTGGTGGTGATCGGCACGCTGGGGTTGAGCTGGCGCACGGTGAGCGTGATGAGCACCGACGCGTCGTCACGGTTGGCCGCCACGATGACTGCCCGCGCCCGCTCCACGTGCGCCCGGCGCAGCACGTCGGTGCGGCCGGCGTCGCCCACGATGCCGTTCAGGCCGATGGAGTTCGCCTCGTCGATGGCCCGGGGGTCGGCGTCGACGATGACGATGGTCTCCAGCGGGGTGCCGGTGGCCCGCAAGGACCGGACGGCGCTGCGCCCCTTGGTGCCGTAGCCGCACACGATGACGTGCTGGCGCACGCGGGACCTCCAGCGTCGGATGCGGAACTCCTCGCGCGAGCGCGCGGTCAGCGCCTCGAGCGTCGTCCCGATGAGCACGATAAGGAACATGACGCGCAGCGGTGTGATGAACAGGATGTTCACCAGCCGCGCGCTCTCGGTGAGTGGGGTGATGTCGCCGTACCCGGTGGTCGAGAGGGTGACCGTGGAGTAGTAGAAGGCATCGAGCAGGTCGATGCCGATCTCGTCGCCGTCGCGGTAGGCGTCGCGGTCCAGCCAGACGATGAAGACCGTCAGCGCCAGGAAGAACGCCGCCAGTGCCACCCGCCACAGCACCTGGCGCACCGGGGACTGCTCGACGTGGGCGATCTGCACCCCGGTGTGCGGGTCCTCCGCCCCTTGTCCGCCCATCACGACGCGGACGATAGCGAGCGGGAGGCGTCCGCACCCCGAGGTGGGCGGGACGCCACCCGCTCGAGTCGCCGGGAGCTCAGGCCCCGGCGGCCTCCCGCTCCCGCGCGGCCAGCTCCCGCTTGAGCACCTTGCCCGCCGCCGACACCGGGATCGCGTCGATGAAGACGACGTCGCGCAGCCGCTTGTAGGGGGTGACCCGGTCGTTGACCGCGGCCATGACCGACTCGGCGGTCAGCGCCCGGCCCGCGTCGTCGTCCCGGCGGACCACGTAGGCCACCGGCAGCTCGCCGGCCGCCTCGTCGGGCCGGCCGACGACGGCCGCGCCGGCCACCCCCGGGACGCCGAAGAGGACCTCCTCGAGCTCGCGCGGGAACACGTTGTAGCCCTTGTAGAGCAGCATGTCCTTGGTGCGGTCGACGATGGACAGGTAGCCGTCCTCGTCGAGGACGCCGACGTCGCCGGTGTGGAACCAGCCGTCGGGGTCGATGCTCTCCGCCGTCGCCTCGGGCCGGTGGGCGTAGCCGCGCATGACCTGCGGCCCGCGGATGCACACCTCGCCGCGCTCGCCGGCCGGCAGCGGGTCGCCGCCGCCGAGCGGGCGGATGGTGATCTCGGTGTCGAACACCGGCACACCGACCGTCCCGGCCTTGCGGGTGCCCGAGCGGAACGTGGGGTTGCCGGTGGCCTGCATGGTCACCTCGGTCAGCCCGTAGCCCTCGCCGATGACGGCGTTCGGCAGGAGCGCCTGCAACCGCTCGATCAGCGGCACCGGCAGCGGGGCGGCGCCACTGGAGATCCCGCGGACGTGCGAGAGGTCGGCGTCCTCGATGCCCGGCACCTGCAGCAGCGCGACGAACACCGGCGGGGCGCCGCCGATGCTGGTCACCCGGTACCGGACGGCGTCCTCGACGTACCTCACCGGGTCGAACCGCATGTGGATGACGGTCGTGGTGCCGCCCATGACCATGCCGTTGAGGTAGCCGATCGCCCCCATCGCGTGGAACCACGGCGTCAGGTTGACCAGCCGCGCCTCCCCGAGCCGGACCGGGTACTCGTCCTCGCCGAGCACCTGCCGGAGGGTCACGTCGCCGGCCTCGTCGAGCTCCGGGAGCGATCCCGACGTCCAGCACGCCGACTGCAGCACGTTGGTGACGACGTTGCGGTGCGGCAGCTCCACGCCCTTGCTCACCCCGGTGGTGCCGCCGGTGTAGGCCAGGTGCGCGAGGTCGGCGGCCGGGTCGACGGCGGCGTCGAGCCGGCGGTCCTCCGGGTCGGCGGCCAGCAGGTCGGCGAGGTCGACGTCGGTGGCCTCCAGGCCGTCGAGGCGGGCCGAGAAGTCGAGGGTGTGCGCCTCGCCGGTGACGACCACGGTCTGCACCGGGGTGGCCGCCAGCGCCGGGCGGACGAACGGCAGCACCTGGTCCCAGGTCACCAGGACCCTCGCGCCGGCGTCGGTGAGCTGGGCGGCGAGGTCGGCCGCGGGCAGCAGCGGGTTGGTGGGGGAGAAGACCGCGCCGGCCATCACCACGCCGTAGTAGACGGCCGGGTACTGGCGGCAGTTGGGGATGTGCACCGCGACGACGTCGCCGCGGCCGATGCCGGCCTCGGCCAGCCAGTTGGCGACCGCGGCGGCCCGCCGGCCCAGCTCCTCGAAGGTCAGCTCGACGTCGTGGTCGACGAACGCCGTCCGCGTGCCCCACCGGCGCACCGCCGCCCGCAGGATCGACCCGACCGGGACCAGGGGGTACTCCAGCGAGCGCGGCAGCCCGGGCGGCCAGCTGGCGGCGGCCGGCCCGTCCGTGGGGGTGGGTGCGGGCTGCGTGGCGGTCATGCGCGTCCTTCCGTCCGGGTCCGTCCGGACAGCGTGGCCCAGCTCACAGCCCGCTGTCGAGCAGGTGCGGGCCGCTGCGACGCGGCTGTCAGGATGGCCGGGTGAGCGACCAGCGCAGGGCTCTCGTCCTCGGCGGGGGCGGCATCACCGGCATCGCCTGGGAGATCGGCCTGCTGGCCGGCCTGGCCGAGCGCGGCGTCGACCTCACCGACGCCGACCTCGTCGTCGGCACGTCGGCCGGCAGCGTGGTGGGCGCACAGCTGACCAGCGGTGCCGACCTGGAGACGCTGTACGGCCGGCAGCTCGAGCCCCCGGCGGCCGAGCGGGCCGCCCGGATGCGGAGGTCGGCCCTCGCCTCCCTCGGCTGGGCGGTGCTGCGCAGCCGCGGCGACGACGCCGCCTTCCGCCGGCGGGTGGGCGCGCTCGCGCTGCGGGCCGAGGCCGCCGGGCTGACGCCGTCGGAGCAGGAGCGGCTCGACGTCATCGGCTCCCGGCTGGTGTCGCGGGAGTGGCCCGCGCGGGCGCTCACCGTCACCGCCGTCGACGCCGCCACCGGTGAGTTCCGCGCCCTCGACCGCGACTCCGGGGTGCCGCTGGTGACGGCGGTGGCGGCCAGCTGCGCGGTCCCCGGGGTGTACCCGCCGGTGACGGTCGACGGGCGGCGCTACGTCGACGGCGGCATGCGCTCGGCGGCCAACGCCGACCTGGCCACCGGGTGCGAGCGGGTCGTGGTCCTGGCGCCGATCGTGCGGGGCGTGGGCCCGATGGCCAGCGTCGACGCGCAGGTCAGCGGCATGGTGGCGCGGGTCGCCGTCGTGTCGCCGGACGGGGCCGGCCGCCGGGCGATCGGCCGCAACGTGCTCGACCCGGCCGCCCGCCGTCCCTCGGCCGAGGCCGGCCGGGCGCAGGCGGTGTCGGTGGCCGAGCAGGTCGCCGCCGCCTGGACCGGCTGAGGGCGGCTGTCGAGGGGTTCACCGGTCGTTCGGTCGACGGTCCCGGTCGCGGCCACGTCGCCGGGCTGGGATCGTCCGGGCCGTCGGCGACGGTCGCCGTCCGAGCCCGGGGGAGTGCACCCATGTCACGTGCCCACTGCCGGACCGCCGCGCTGAGCGCCGCGGTCCTCGCCGTCCCGCTGTTCCTGACCGGCCCGGCCGCGGCCGCCCCACCGCCGGAGGTGGACGGAACCCGCGCGGACGAGCTGCTGGTCATCGGGCACCGCGGCGCCTCGGGCTACCGGCCCGAGCACACGCTCGCCTCCTACGAGCTCGCGGCCCGGATGGGGGCCGACTACATCGAGGCCGACCTGGTGAGCACCTCCGACGGCGTGCTGGTCGCCCGCCACGAGAACGAGATCTCCGGGACCACGGACGTCGCCGAGCACCCCGAGTTCGCCGACCGGCGCGCCACCAAGGTGATCGACGGGGTGGAGATCACCGGCTGGTTCACCGAGGACTTCACCCTCGCCGAGCTGCGCAGCCTGCGGGCGGTGGAGCGGCTGCCCGAGCTCCGCGAGGAGAACACGATCTACGACGGGCTCTACCGGGTGCCGACCCTCGATGAGGTGCTGGAGCTGCGGGAGGAGCTCAGCCGGGAGCTCGACCGGGAGGTCGGGGTCTACGTCGAGACCAAGCACCCCACGTACTTCGACTCGATCGGGCTCTCCCTCGAGGAGCCGCTGGTCGAGTCCCTGGAGGCGGCCGGCCTGACCGCCGAGGACGCGCCGGTGTTCCTCCAGTCGTTCGAGACGACGAACCTGCAGGAGCTCGACGAGGTGGTCGACGTGCCGCTCGTCCAGCTGCTCTCGGCGACCGGTGCGCCCGCCGACCTGGTGGCCGCCGGTGACCCGCGCACCTACGCCGACCTGTCCGGCGCGGCGGGGCTGGTCGAGGTGGCCGGGTACGCCGACGGGGTCGGGCCGGAGAAGGCGCAGGTCATCCCGCGGGATGCGGCGGGGGACCTCGGTGAGCCGACGGCGTTCGTGGCCGACGCGCACGAGGCCGGGCTGCTGGTGCACCCGTACACGTTCCGCAACGAGAACGAGTTCCTCCCCACCGACCTGCGCGACGCGGGCGAGGAGCCCGGGGACTACGGCCGGGCGATCGAGGAGCAGTTGGCGTTCTGGGCGACCGGCATCGACGGGATCTTCACCGACAACCCCGACACCGGCGTCGTCTCCCGGGAGCTGTTCGAGGACGAGGAGGACCAGGCCGCCGCCTGAGCACCCCCTGGTGACCACGGCGCCGTGACCACGGCCGGAGCCCGCGGGGTGGTCGCGGCGCCGTGATCGCCGGGAAGACCGGTCGCCGGGCGTGGTGTTGGAGCGGCCGTGAAGGTCGAGATCTGGTCCGACGTCGTCTGTCCCTGGTGCCACATCGGCAAGCGCCGCTTCGAGGCCGCCCTGGCCCGCTTCCCGCACCGCGACGCGGTCGAGGTGGAGTGGAGGGCCTTCGAGCTGGACCCGGGCGCGCTCCCGGCCGCCGCGGGTGACGAGGTCTCGCCGACCGAGTACGCCGAGCGGCTGGCCCGCAAGTACGGCACCTCGGTGCCGAGCGCGCAGCAGATGACCGACCACATGACCCAGCAGGCCGCCGCCGAGGGGCTGGACCTCCGGTTCGACCGGGCGGTGCGCGCCAACACCTTCGACGCCCACCAGGTCGTCCACCTGGCCGGCGAGCGCGGGGTGCAGGACGCGGTCGAGGAGCGGTTGCTGACCGCCTACTTCAGCGAGGGCGAGGCCGTCGGCGACCGCGAGACCCTCGTCCGGCTGGCCACCGAGGCCGGGCTGGACGCCGACGAGGTGCGCGCGGCGCTGGCGGACCAGCGGTACGCCGGGGCGGTGCGGGCCGACGAGGCCGAGGCGCAGGCGCTGGGCATCAGCGGCGTCCCGTTCTTCGTCGTCGACCGGAAGTACGGCGTCAACGGCGCGCAGCCGGCCGACGCGCTGCTCCAGGTGCTCGAGCGGGCGTGGGCCGAGCGCACCCCGCTCATCCCGGTGATCAGCGGCGGCGAGGTCTGCGGCCCCGACGGCTGTTAGGAGGACCCCTCAGGGGAGGTGGCGTCGCTCGCACCGCGGCCCCGGTGCTGTCGCGAGCCCGCGGTCACTGGTGACGAGTGGGCACCCCAGGCTCTCGGCGAGGGCCGCGTACGTGGCGTCGTAGGCGCTCAGGTTCGCGCGCAGCTGCCAGATCCGCGGCAGCAGCGGGGTGTGCGGGTACCGCTCGATCCCGAGGACCGCCAGGTCGGCAACGGCCTCGGCCGCCCGGCCGCCGTCGACGGACCCGACGGCAGTGAGTCTGCGCAGTCCTGAGACGACCTCGACGTCGAACAGTGCCGGTGCGTGGAGGTCCTCGGTCGCGACGATCGTCCCGAGGTCGTCGGCGACCGAGCCGGTCTGCAGGAGCAGTCGCAGCACCACCGAGGCGTCCACGACGAGGGACACGTCAGCGCGCGTCGCGCTCGGCGTGGAGGGCGGCCACGATCTGCTCGGTGTCGACCGCCGCGTCCTCCCGCGCCGTGACGCGCGCCAGGAACTCCTCCGCCGTCGGGCGCCGGGCGAGCCCGCTGACCTCCCTGCGCAGGTACTCCGACAGTGACAACCCGGCGCGGGCAGCCCGGACACGCAAGACCTCGTGGACGTCCTCCGGGACGTCACGGACCTGGATCGTCCTGCCCATGCGTGCACCCTACCTGCACTGCATGCACAGTGCATGGTGTTGGCAGGTCACACCACCGGCTCGGCCACCAGCGAGCCGGCCGAGTGCTCCTCCCGCAGCCGGGTCTTGAGCACCTTGCCGCTGGGGTTGCGTGGCAGCGCGGGGACCACCGAGTACTCCCGCGGGTTCTTGTAGCGCGCCAGCCGCTCGCGGCACCACGCGGTGAGCTCCTCCGGCGTCGGCGCGTCGGCGGGGTCCCGCGGGGCGACGACGGCCAGCGGCGCCTCGCCGAAGCGGGTGTCCGGGACGCCGATCAGCGCGACCTCGGCGACCTTCGGGTGCGCGGCCAGCACGTCCTCGACCTCGGCGCAGTACACGTTCTCGCCGCCGGTGATGATCATGTCCTTCTTGCGGTCGACGACGTAGAGGTAGCCGTCCTCGTCCTGGCGCACCAGGTCCCCGGAGTGGAACCAGCCGCCGGCGAAGGCCTCCGCGGTCGCCTCGGGCTTGCCCCAGTACTCCTCCATCACCATCGGGCTGCGGTAGACGATCTCGCCCACCTCGCCCTGCGGCACGTCCTCCATCGCGTCGTCGACCACGCGCACCTCGACGTTGAGCATCGGCGTCCCGACCGAGCCGATCTTGCGCACCGAGTCCTCGCCGCGCAGGAGGCAGGTCACCGGGCTGCACTCGGTCTGCCCGAACGCGGTGACGACCTCGGCCTGCGGGAACGTGTCGATCATCGTGCGCAGCAGCGTCGTCGACGCCGGGGCCGCGCCCCAGGAGATCCGGCGGAGCGAGGACAGGTCGCGGGCGGCGATGCCGGGGACGGCGACGATCGCGGCCCACATCGCCGGCACCAGGAAGATGCTGCTCACCCGCTCCCGCTCGATGAGGTCGAGCGTGGCGACGGGGTCGAAGCCGCCCGAGCGCAGGATCACGTGGGTGCCGCCGAGCAGCAGCGGCGGCAGACCGCCGGCCAGCCCGGCGATGTGGAACAGCGGCGCGCCGGGGACGGCGACCCGGTCGTCGGGGTCCCAGCCGAGGTGGGTGACCTGGCTGAAGACGTGCATCAGCAGGTTGCGGTGGGTCAGCACGGCGCCCTTGGGGCGGCCGGTCGTGCCCGAGGTGTACATGATGAACGCCGGCGCGGACTCGTCGACCTCGACGTCCAGCGGCTCGCCGCCGGCCTCGGCCGCCGCCGCCTCGAACTCCTCGCCGATGGTCAGCACCGTGGTGACGCCGGGTGCCTGCACGCGGGCCTTGGCGCCCACCTCGGCCAGCGCGGCGTCGACCACCAGCGCGACCGCACCGCTGTCGGTGAGCACATGGGCCACCTCGTCGGCGACCAGCCGGAAGTTGACCGGGACGACGATCGCGCCGAGCCGCACACCGGCCAGGTAGGTCTCCCACGTCTCGAGGCCGTTGAGCGCGAGGACGGCGACCCGGTCACGGGTGCCGACGCCGCGGGCGGCCAGGGCGCGCGCCAGCCGGGTCACCCGCTCGTCGAGCTCGCCGTAGGTGCGCCCGGTTCCGTCGAAGCGCAGGGCGACGGCGTCCGGCGTCCGGCGGGCCCAGCGGGCGAGCTGGTCCGACGCGGTCATGCCGCGGCCGGCGAGGGTGGGGACGTCCACGGGGCCTCCTCAGGGTGTGACCCGCGTCATGCTGGCCGGGGCGCCGGGGAGGGTCAACCTCCGCCGTCCGGCGTGCGCGCGACGGCGCCGACGACCAGTGGGTTGACCAGGACGGCGTCGTGCTCGGCGGCCTGTGCCCGCAGCCGCTGCTCGAAGGTCTCCGGCCCGATCTCCTCGCGCGTGGCCACGCCGGTGCGCTCCATGACGGGCAGCAGGCCGGCGACGTCCCCGGCCACGACCGACCAGCCGACCGCGTCCCCGCCCCGCTCGAGGGGCGCCGCGGCGGTGAGCACCGGGTCGGGCAGCCCGGCGGCCCGGAACACACCGGTCAGCCGCAGCGCCATGTCGACCGGCCGGCCCGAGCGCGTGAACGTCCCGAGCAGCCAGGCGTTGAAGGCGGTCAACAGCGGCAGCTCCGGCTGGGCGGCGCGGGTGGACAGGGCGACGTCCGCGAACGCCACGACCCCGCCCGGACGCACGGTGCCGGCCAGCCGGGCCACCTGGGCGACCGGGTCGGGCAGGTGCACCAGGATCAGCCGGCCGACCACCGCGTCCACGGGCGCGGGCGGGCGCCAGCGGGTCACGTCGGCCTGCTCGAAGGAGACGTTGCGCAGCCCGGCGGCCGCCGCGCGGGCGCGGGCGAGCTCGAGCGGGCGCGGCGCGGCGTCCAGACCCAGCACGGTCCCGGTGGGACCGACCCGTTCGGCGGCCGCCAGGCTGACGTCCCCCGGTCCGCAGCCCACGTCGACCACGGTCGCGCCCGGCCGGAGCCCGGCGCTGTCGAGCCAGGCCGCGGTCACCGGCCCGTAGACCTCCGAGAGGGCCGCCAGTCGGGCCATCTCCCGGTCGGTCGAGCCCAGCACGTAGCCGCCCGCCGCCGGGGCGGAGCCGTCGTCCATGGCGCCCCATGCTGGCCCGGCGGACCCCACCGCGGTACGGGTCGGCGCGCGCCGGGGCCCGCGTTGACCACGTGCAGTGACCGCTGTCACGCTGCGGGCGACCCCGCTGGACGACGAGAGGCGCTGCCCGTGGACTTCGACGACACCCCCGAGGAGGCCGCCTACCGGGCGCGCGTCCGGGCCACGCTGGAGGAGCGCGACGCCGACCTGCTGCACGTGCGGCCGGGGCAGTCCGCCGACGCCCGCCGGTACGAGGCGGAGCTGCGGGCCACCGAGCGGGTGCTGGCCGAGGCCGGGCTGGTGGGCGTCACCTGGCCGCGGGAGTACGGGGGGCAGGGCGGGACGCTGGTGCAGCAGGCGATCGTGGCCCAGGAGCTGGCCCGCGCCCGCGTGCCCACGCTGGTCAACCACATCGGCATCGGCATGTGCGGGCCCACCGTCATCGCCCACGGCAGCGACGACCAGCGGCAGCGCTACCTCGCCCGGCTGCTGCGCGCCGACGACGTGTGGTGCCAGCTGTTCAGCGAGCCGGCGTCCGGGTCGGACCTCGCCGCGCTCCGGACCTCGGCCGTCCGCGACGGCGAGGACTGGGTGGTCAACGGCCAGAAGGTGTGGACGACGCTCGCCCACGTCGCCGACTACGGCATCCTGCTCACCCGCACCGACCCGGAGCGGCCCAAGCACGCGGGGCTGACGATGTTCGTCGTCGACATGCACGCCCCCGGCGTCACCGTCCGGCCGCTGCGCCAGATGAGCGGGGACGCCGGCTTCAACGAGGTCTTCTTCGACGACGTTCGCATCCCCGACGGCGAGCGGCTCGGCGAGCCCGGCGAGGGCTGGCGGGTCGCGCTGACCACGCTGATGAACGAGCGGGTCGCCATCGGCGGCGCCGGCAGCGACATCGGCCAGTCGGCCGAGGCGCTGGCCGCGCACGCCCGCGACCGGCTGCCCGCCCTCGGTGCCGAGCAGCAGGTGCTCGCCCGCCAGGCGGTGGGCCGGGCGCTGGTCGCCTCCCTCGCCACCCGCTACACCGGCTACCGCCGGTTCACCACCCTGAGCCAGGGCGGGGTGCCCGGTCCGGAGGCCAGCGCCGGCAAGCTCGGCGGCACCGCCGCGGCCCGGCTGGTGGCCGACGCCGGCGTCCGGCTGCTCGGCGACGAGGCCGTCCTCGGCGCCACCGCCGACGGCGACGAGACCTGGCAGCGGGCCCAGGCCTACGTGCCCGGCGTCGCCATCGCCGGCGGCACCGACCAGGTGCTGCGCAACATCCTCGGCGAGCGGGTGCTCGGCCTGCCGCCGGAGCCGCGCACCGACAAGGCCGCCCCCTTCTCCTCCTCCGGAGCACGCCGGTGAACTTCGACCTGTCCGACGACCAGCGCGACGCCGCCGCCGGCGCCCGCGCCTTCTTCACCGGCTCGGCGTCGCCCGCCGCCGCGCGGGCGGCCCTGGAGGGCACCGCCGCCCCGGCGCCCGGGCGCAAGGCGCTGGCCGACATCGGCTTCCTCGGCATCACCGTCCCGGAGTCGGCCGGGGGCGCCGGCGGCAGCGTGCTCGACCTCGCCGTCGTCGCCGAGCAGGGCGGCGCGGTGCTCGCCGGGCCCTCGCTGGTCAGCGCCGCGCGGGCGGCGGTACTGCTCGAGGGCACGCCCGAGCTCGCCGCGCAGCTGGCCGACGGGTCGGCCGCGATCGCCGTCCTCGACGGACCGGTGACCGGCTCGGCGCCCTCGGTCGACGCCGCCGACGCCACGCTGTTCCTCGGCCTGGACGGCGGCGCGCTCGTCGCCGGGGAGGGCGAGGTCGTGCCGGGCACGCCGCTGGACGCCACCCGCGGGCTGGCCCGGGTGCGGATGACCTCGCGCCGGGTGCTGGTCGAGGACGCCGCGGAGCTGTGGGCGCGGGCCCGGCACGTCGGGGCCGTCGTCATGGCCGCGGAGGACCTCGGCGCCGCCGACCGGGCGGTGCTGATGGGCGTCGACTACGCGCAGCAGCGCGAGGCGTTCGGCCGGGTGATCGGCTCCTACCAGGCGGTCAAGCACATGCTCGTCGACGCGTGGGTGGGCGTGGACCAGCTGCGCTCGCTGGTGTGGTGGGCCGCCTGGGCCGCGGACTCCGCGCCCGCCGAGCTGCCGCTGGCCGCCTCGGCCGCCAAGGCCTACGCCGCGGAGGCGTTCGAGCGGGCTGCGGAGACGGTGGTGCAGGTGCACGGCGGGATCGGCTTCACGTGGGAGCACGACGCGCACCTGTACTGGCGCCGCGCCAAGGTCGACCGGCTGCTGCTCGGCGACGCCGCCGAGCACCTCGACGCCGTCGCCCGGCTGGCGGTCGCCGGCGCCCTCGGATGACGCCGACCCAGCTGCGCTACGAGGTGGCCGACCGGGTCGCCACGATCACGCTGTCGCGGCCCGAGCGGCTCAACGCCTTCACCCCCGTGATGGCCGCCGAGCTCGCGCAGGCCGCGGCCGCCGCCGACGCCGACGAGGCGGTGCGGGTCGTCGTCGTCACCGGGGCGGGGCGGGCCTTCTGCGCCGGCGCCGACCTCGGCGCCGGCTCCGGCGGGCTGGGCGACCGCTCCCGCGGCGACACGGCCGGGGCGCCCGGCCGGGGCTCGGTGGACGGCGTCCCGCGTGACTGGGGCGGGGTGGCGTCGCTGCCGTTCGCCGCGCTGCGCAAGCCGGTCATCGCCGCGGTCAACGGCCCGGCGGTCGGCATCGGCGCGACGATGACGCTGCCGATGGACGTGCGGATCGCCGCGGAGTCGGCCCGCTTCGGCTTCGTCTTCGCCCGCCGCGGGATCGTCCCGGAGGCCGCCTCGTCGTGGTTCCTGCCGCGGGTGGTCGGCATCAGCCAGGCCGTGGAGTGGGTGGCCACCGGGCGGGTGTTCGACGCGGCCGAGGCGCTGCGCGGCCGGCTGGTCTCGCGGGTGGTGCCCGACGCCGACCTGCTGCCCACCGCCCTCGGCCTCGCCCGCGAGATCGCCGACAACACCTCCGGGGTCGCGGTGGCCGCCGCCCGGCAGATGCTGTGGTCGATGCTGGGCGCGCCCTCGCCGTGGGACGCCCACCGGGTGGAGTCCCGCGCGCTGGCCGAGCTGGCCCACGGCCCCGACGCCGCCGAGGGCGTGGCCGCCTTCCTCGCCAAGCGGGACGCGGACTTCGCCACCCCGCTGGGCGACGGCGCCGTCGCCGGGGTGCCGCGCTGGCCGCAGCCGCCGGCCGACGTCACCGGCTGAGCGCGCCCGCGCCACCGCGGTGCCGGTGGGTCAGCCGTCGACCCACCAGGTGTCGTGGCGCGCGTAGAACTCGGCCATCTCCTCGTCCGACGGTCGCCGGCCGCCGGCCGCCAGGTGCGCGAGCCCCTCGAAGTACGCCTCTCTCGGCGCTCCGGGGGAGAACAGGATGAGCATCGAGGCCGGTTCCCCGGACTCGTTGCGGAAGCCGTGCACGCCCCCTTCCGGCACGAGGACGAAGTCGCCGGGGGCGGCGTCGGCCCAGCCCCGGCCGTCGTGGATGCGCACCCGCCCCTCGAGGACGAAGAAGGACTCCGAGATGCTGCGGTGCAGGTGGGGTCCCGGACCGCTGGGCTCGGGACCCATGTTCCAGCGGTACAGGCCGTAGTCGCCCCGGGTGCCGGCACCGGTGGCCAGGTAGTCGCACGAGCCGCTCGCCGTGACCAGGTCGTGCGGGGCGTCGGCGCGGCGCCATCGCGCCGAGACCTCGCCCTGGCCGGAGTGCCGGTCCGGGGGATAGGGGTGCGGCGGCGGGAAGAAGGACACGGGACCTCCTGTCGACTCGCTGCGCTCCGCGCAGCGGCTCGGGGAGGACCAGTGGACCACCTCCGTCGGCGGTGATCACGGCGCACCACACCGTGGCGATCGCGGCGACCGGTGCGGTGCGAGCGGCCCGGCAGCACCGAGGCCGGCAGCCCGGCGACGGTGGCGACGCCGACGATGCCGCCCACCTGCAGCCACGGGAGGCCGACGCCGGTCAGTCGGGGTCGAGGTGGCGCAGCAGCGTCTCGCCGAGGTCGCGCATCGCCTCCACCTGAGCGGGGGAGAGCTGGTCGAACAGGTGGGTGCGCACGCCCTCGACGTGGATCGGGGCGGCGGCCTCCAGGGCGGCGAAGCCCTCGTCGGTGAGCACGGCGAGCAGGCCGCGCCCGTCCTCGGCGCACTCCTGGCGGCGCACCCAGCCGCGCTCCTCGAGCCTCGAGACCGCGTGCGAGAGGCGACTGCGGGAGGACAGACAGCGGTCGGCGAGCTCACTCATCCGCATCTGGCGGCCGGGTGTCTCGGACAGCTGCACCAGGATCTCGTAGTAGGCGTGCGGGATGCCGGTGGCCCGCATGAGCTCCCGGTCGAGCCGGTCGTTGAGCAGCTGGCTGCTGTAGAGCCACGCCCGCCAGGCGCGCTGCTCGTCGCCGTCGAGCCAGCGCGGCTCGCCGGCGGGGAGCCCGACGGCGTCCGGCGTGCGCCCCCCGCGTGACACCTGCCTCGTCATGGTCCCAGGGTACTTGCGGAATAGATGAGTGCTCAACTATGCTCTAGCCGGCAGAAGGTCAAACGCTCAACCATCGAGAGGTACCTGTCATGACCAGCAGCACCGCCGTCCAGATCCCCGGCTACCTCGCCGGTACCTGGGACATCGACGCCGCCCACTCCACCGTCGGCTTCTCCGTCCGCCACATGATGGTCAGCAAGGTTCGCGGCTACTTCACGGAGTTCTCGGGCGAGATCGTCACCGCCGAGGACCCGGCGCGGTCCACCGTGACCGCCACGATCGACATGGACTCGATCGACACCCGCCAGGAGCAGCGCGACGCGCACATCCGCTCCGCGGACTTCTTCGACGTCGGCAACCACACCGTGATGACCTTCCGGTCGACCCGCGTGGTGGGCCTCGACGGCGGCGACTGGACCCTCGAGGGCGACCTGACCATCAAGGGCATCACCAAGCCGGTCACCCTGGAGCTCGAGGTCAACGGCTTCGGCCCCGACGCCTACGGCGGCACGCGCGCCGGCTTCAGCGCCAAGACCTCCATCTCCCGCAAGGCCTACGGCGTCGACATCGACCTGCCGATGGACGGCGGGGGTGTCGTCGTCGGTGACAAGATCGACGTCGAGCTCGAGATCGAGGCCGTGCTCCGCACCGCCTGAGCCAGGACCCTCCTCCCCCACCCCTCGCACGCCCGGGGCGGTGCCCTGGAGGAGTCCGCTGCGAGGGCCCCGGGCGTTCCGCTCGGGGCCCTCGGCGCGTCCCGGGAGCCGCGGGGTCGTGGGAACCCCGCCGCCCTCTCCCGCGTCTCCGGTTCACACCGGGGAGCGCGGCGGCCGGTCCCGCGCGCCACGCGGCGGGAAGGGGGCGTGGCCGTGCGGATCCTCGTCGTCGGAGCCGGGATCGCCGGGCTGTCGGCCGCTCTGCGACTGCGCCAGCTCGGTGGGTCCCCGACGCTGGTGGAGGCTGCGCCCGGGCCCCGGGGCCGTGGCTACATGATCGACTTCTTCGGGCCCGGTGTCGACGCAGCCGACCGGCTGGGGCTGCGACCCGCGCTGGAGCGCATCCACGCCCCGGTCGAGCGGCTGGTGTTCGTCGACGGATCCGGTCGATCACGGGTCACCGTCAGCTACCCGGCGCTGCGCCGCCGCGTGTTCGGTGGGCAGCACTACAACTTCCTGCGCGGCGACCTGGAGGCCCAGCTGCACGCCGCAGCGCGGGACGCCGGGGTCGAGCTGTCCCACGGTCGCGAGGTGAGCGGCGTGCAGCAGGCCGAGGCGGCCGGGGACCCGGTCGTGGTGCGCTACGCCGACGGCGCCGAGGAGGAGTGGGACGTCGTCCTGGGGGCCGACGGGATCCACTCCCGGGTCCGCACCGACCTGCTGGAGCCGGACGAGTGGACCACCCGCGACCTCGGTCATGCCGTCTGGGCCTTCATCCTGGACGGCGGCGTGCCGGGAGTGCGACGGGAGGACTTCCTCACGCTCGCCGCACCCGGACGCATGGTGGCGGCCTATCCGGTCGACGAGGGACGCACCGCCGTCTTCTTCGTCCACCGGTCACCCGACGGCGGGGGTGAGCCCGGTGCCGACCTCCCCGGCACGCTGCACCGCCGCTTCGGTGATCTCGGCTGGCTCGTTCCCGAACTGCTCGCGAGGGCCCCCGCGGCCGTGGACCGCTACACCGACCGGACGGTGCAGGTCCGCTCGCGTGTGTGGCACCGCGGCCGGGTCGCCCTGCTCGGTGACGCGTGCTGGTGCGTCTCCCCGCTCGCCGGCCAGGGAGCGTCGCTCGCCCTGGCCGGTGGTGTCGCGGTGGCAGAGGCGCTGGCGACGGCGTCGGCTGTCGCCGACGTCCCCGTGGTGCTGGACCAGGTGCGCGATCGACTCGGGCCCGTCGTGGCGCGGCGCGCCGACGCGGGCGCCCGGACGGCGTCCTGGTTCGCGCCGGAGGAGCGGTGGCGGATGGCCGTGCGGGACGTGTCGCTGCGCGCATCGGCGTGGGGGTCGTCGGCCCGGTGCTCGGCCGGCGGCTCGGCCTGGTCCGTCCGGCCGCGTAGCCCTGCACCGCGTGCACCTGGACGCGGCCGGGGAGACTGGACGGCATGACGAGCTCGACCCTCACCCGCGCGCGCACCCGCACCCCCTCCGCCCTCCTGGTCGCCGTCGGTCTCGCGGCCGGCTTCGGCGTCGCGCAGGGCACCGGGATCCGGGCGCTCGGCGGCGCGGTCTTCGCCCTCGGCGGCCTGGGGGCCGCCTGGCTGTGGGTGCAACACCGTGGCTGGGCGGTGGCCCTCGGCCTCGGCGCCCTCTACGTCGGCGCCTTCGTGCTCGCCCACGTGCTGGCGCTCGGCGTCGGGCTGGCGTCCTGCCTGGCGGTGGCCCTGGTGACGCTCGCCGCCGCCGGGGTCACGTACGCGGTGGCCGACCGGCCGCGGTCCGGGGAGCTCACCCGCTGACGCGTCCCGGCTCGGGACGGCGCGTCGCACCGGTCGTCGGCCAGGGGCGGGTGGGGCTGGTCACACGCCTCCGGCCTGGCCCTCGCCGGCGGTCTCGGGGCGGTGCGGGAGCACCGCCGTCTGCGGACCGCCGGCCGGCTCCTGGCCTTGCTCGGGCAGCACCTCGCGCACGCCTGAGTGGTGAGCCTGCTCACGGATCGCCGGTCGGCCCCCTGCAGGGTCCCGCCGCGAGCCTGCGAGCGGAGGGGGGCAGGGGGTCCCTCTACTAGCATGGGAAGGTCGCCGGGCCGGCGGCTGTTGACCCTGGCGTCTGGGCGCTCCGCAACAGAGACGGACGCGCCGACCCCCTGATCTCCCCCGAGGTGCCCCTCCGCATGCCCACCCGTGACGACCTGCGCAACGTGGCGATCATCGCCCACGTCGACCACGGCAAGACCACCCTGGTCGACGCCCTCCTCCGCCAGGCGGGCGCCCTCGGGCGCGCCAAGGGCGAGGGGACGGACAACGACTCCACGCAGGACCGCGTCATGGACTCGATGGACCTCGAGCGCGAGCGCGGCATCACCATCCTGGCCAAGAACACCGCGATCCACCTGGCCGACGAGAACGGCAACCCGGTCGTCGTCAACATCGTCGACACCCCCGGCCACGCCGACTTCGGCGGCGAGGTCGAGCGCGGCCTGTCGATGGTCGACGGCGTCGTCCTGCTCGTCGACGCCTCCGAGGGCCCGCTGCCGCAGACCCGCTTCGTGCTGCGCAAGGCGCTGGGCAAGGGGATGCCCGTCATCCTCGTGGTCAACAAGACCGACCGCTCCGACGCCCGCATCGGTGAGGTCGTCGACGAGACCTACGAGCTGTTCATGGAGCTGCTCGAGGACTCCGGCATGGACGTCGACACCCTCGACTTCCCGATCGTCTACAGCAACGGCAAGACCGGCCAGGCCTCGCTCACGCGCCCGGCCGACGGCACCTCGCCCGACAGCCCGGACCTCGCGCCGCTGGTGAAGACGCTGCTCGACACGATCCCGCCGCCGGTCTACGACGCCGAGGAGCCGCTGCGCGCGCAGGTCACCAACCTCGACGCCTCGCCCTACCTCGGCCGGCTGGCGCTGCTGCGCATCCACTCCGGCACGATGAAGAGCGGCCAGACGGTCGCCTGGTGCCGGACCGACGGCAGCATCAAGAACGTCAGGATCACCGAGCTGCTGGTCACCGAGGGGCTCACCCGCACCCCGGCCGAGAGCGCCGGCCCCGGTGAGCTGGTGGCCATCGCCGGCATCGAGGACGTCATGATCGGCGACACCCTCGCCGACCCCAACGACCCGCGCCCGCTGCCGCCGCTGACCGTCGACGAGCCGTCGATCTCGATCACCATCGGCATCAACACCGCGCCGCTGTCGGGCCGCTCGGGCAAGAAGCTGACCGCGCGCCTGATCAAGAACCGCCTCGACCAGGAGCTGGTCGGCAACGTCTCGGTGCGGATGCTGCCCACCGAGCGCCCCGACACCTGGGAGATGCAGGGCCGTGGCGAGCTGGCGCTGGCCATCCTCGTCGAGCAGCTGCGCCGCGAGGAGTTCGAGCTCACCGTCGGCCGTCCGACCGTCGTCACCAAGGTCATCGACGGCAAGCTGCACGAGCCGGTCGAGCGGGTCACCATCGACACGCCCGGTGAGTACGTCGGCACGCTGACCCAGGCGCTGGCCACCCGGCGTGGGCGCCTGGAGAACCTGGTGCACCACGACACCGGCTGGGCGCGGATGGAGTACATCGTCCCCTCGCGCGGCCTGATCGGGTTCCGCACCGAGTTCCTCACCGAGACCCGCGGCACCGGCGTCCTCAACCACAACCTCGAGGGCTACGAGCCGTGGCTGGGCGACATGCGTGCCCGGCCGACGGGCTCGCTGGTCGCCGACCGCCAGGGCGTGGCGACGACGTACTCGATGTTCTCGCTGCAGGAGCGCGGCCAGCTCATGGTCCAGCCGGGCACGGACGTCTACGAGGGCATGATCGTCGGTGAGAACTCCCGTCCGGACGACATGGACGTGAACATCACCAAGGAGAAGAAGCTCACCAACATGCGCAAGTCCACCTCCGAGGAGCTGGAGCGGCTGATCCCGCCGCGCATCCTGAACCTGGAGCAGGCGCTGGAGTTCTGCGCCGAGGACGAGTGCGTGGAGGTCACCCCGGCCGCCGTCCGCATCCGCAAGGTGGTGCTCGACCAGACCGAGCGCGGCAAGGCGAAGAACCGCAAGCCCAAGCCCTGAGGGAGGACCTCCCTGCCCCCACCGCTCGCAGGCTCGTGGCGGGCCCCTGCAGGGAGGCCGCCGTCCGGTTCGCCGGACGGCGCCGCTGTACAGCTCCGCGGAAGTGCACCGCGTGCGTCGTGACCGGATCGTGACCGCTGGTGATGACCGGCCGGAGGGCGTCGACAGGCCCGGCCGGTACACGTGGGGGCGCGCCGGGACGCCGACCTACGGTCGTCGCGTGGACCCGGACGCGGGCCCGCGGAGACGAGCAGAAGGCAGACGCTGATGACGACGACCCGGGTGGTGCGGGGCCCCGAGGGCTTCCGCGGTGGCATCGACGTCCGTGTGAGCCTGCGTGCGGACGTCGGGTCGGGGGAGAACACCTTCGACGGGGCCTGGTACCCGCGCAGCCGTGACCTCGCCGTCGAGGTGCCCGAACTGGTGGCGGCGCTGGACCGGCGCGGCCTGCGCATCGAGCGCTTCACCTACCCGCTCGGCCCGTGGCAGCCGGCCCCGCGCAAGCTCGTCGTCGACGACCGGGTCGTCCGGACCGGCGGGTTCAGCAGCATGGACCCCGGCGTGGTCTGCCTGAGCTGGGCCGGCGGCAACCGGCTCGCGAACCTGCTCGTCGTCCCGCCGGAGACCGACGTCATCACCGGCGTCCGTGCGCTGCGGCTGTGCACCCGGCGCGGGCTGCCCCGCTCGCCGCAGATGGTGATGGCCGCCGCGCGGTCGCAGCCGCTGCCGCAGGTGCCCGACCTCCCGGTCACCCGGGCGGTCTGAGGGAGGACCTTGCGCTGACCGCGGAACCGGCTGGACGGCGGGGGAGCGGCTCGGCTGGGGTGGGTGCCATGCGACTCCTGGTCCTCGGCGGCACCCACTTCCTCGGCCGGTACGTGGCGACGGCGGCGCTCGACCGCGGCCACGAGGTGGCGACGTTCACCCGCGGGGTCAGCGGCCCGCCGCCGTCCGGCGTCCGCGCCCTGACCGGTGACCGCGACGACCCCGGCGCCCTCCCGCGCGCCCTGGACGGCTGGACGCCGGAGCTCGTCGCCGACACCTCCTGCCAGACCCGCGCCGCCGCCGTCCACGCCGCCGCGGCCCTCGGCGGGGACGCGGGCGTGCGGTCCTACGCCTTCGTCAGCAGCCTCAACGCCTACACCGGCTGGCCGCCCGGGCCCATCCCGAGCGAGGACGAACCGGTCGGCGAGAGCGCGGGGGACGAGTACGGGTCGACGAAGGCCGAGGCCGAGCGGGTACTGGGTGCCGCGTTCCCGGGCCGCTTCCTCACCGCCCGCGCGGGCCTGATCGCCGGACCGCGCGACATCGTCCACCGGATCGGCTGGTGGCTGGAGCGGATCGCCCGGGGCGGGCGGGTCGTCGTCCCCGACGCGCTCGACCAGCCCATGGCGCTGGTGGACGTCCGCGACCTCGCCGGCTGGCTGGTCGTGATGGCCGAGCAGGGCGAGACCGGCGCGGTGAACGCTACCGGCCCGGCCGGCATGACGACCTACGGCGACCTGCTGGTGCTGTGCCGGGAGGTCACCGGCGGCGATGCGCAGCTCGTGCCGGTGCCCGAGGAGGACCTGCTGGCCGCCGGCGTGGAGCCGTGGCGGCACCTGCCGCTGTGGCTGCCCCGCGAGATGGCCCGCACCGCCTGGGACGTCGGCACCGCGCGTGCTCGCGCACTCGGCCTGCCCAGCCGCCCGGTGCGCGAGACGCTCGCCGACACCTGGGCCTGGCTGCAGGCGACGCCGCACCGGCCGCCCCCGCCGCACGGCCTGCCCGAGCCGGGCCTGCCCGCCGAGCTCGAGGCGGCGCTGCTGGCGTCGCGATGACCAGGTGACCTGATCGTGCGGTGTCCTCCCTGACCGCTGACCGTGCGGGAGGACGCCCGGGCATCAGGGTTCCTCGTCGTCGCCCACCGGGACGCCGGGAGGCCCCGCCCGGCAAGCGACGGACGGGGCTCCCCCGTGGTCTCCGGTCCCGTCCCGGGCCAGGCCCCGAGCGTGCGAGGGAGGCCCGGCAGGGGGTCCTTCGTCAGTCCTGCGGGGCGCTGGGGCGGCCGGCCCCGATGCTCCGCTCCAGGTCGGCGACGTCCGCGGCGTCGGCCGGCGGGATCGCGTGCCGGCCCGCCCCGTCCTCGGCCAGGCGGGCGGCCTCGGCGGCCAGGGCGTCGGCCGACTCCTGCGCGCGGTCCCTGCGGTACTGGCGGTAGGAGTGGACGACGGCGGCGGCCCAGACGGCGTAGATCACCGCGTAGACGGCGTAGCGGACCGGGTCGGAGGCGTCGATCCAGTCGCTGCGCAGCAGCGTGCGGCTGTTGGTGAGGATGATCATCCCGCCGACCAGCGAGCCGAGCATGCGCGGCGGGACGTGGTGCACCAGCCAGGCCGCGATGGGGGCGGCGACCAGGCCGCCGGCGAGCAGACCCAGCGCCCACAGGAAGTTGATCCCCTGGGACCCGAGGGCGATGAGGAAGCCCAGGCTGGCGGCGAGGGCGACGAGGAACTCGGAGGTGTCGATGGAGCCGATGACCTTCCGCGGCTCCATCCGGCCGCTGGCCAGCAGCGCCGGCGTGCCGACCGGACCCCAGCCACCGCCACCGGTGGCGTCGACGAAGCCGGCCACCAGGCCGAGCGGGGCGAGGAAGCGCTTGCGCGCCGGCTTGCCGAGGTTGCGGCGGTCGATGCCGCGCAGGGTGAAGCGGACCACCAGGTAGACGCCGAGCGACAGCAGGATCAGCGACATCACCGGGGCGGCGACCTCGGTCGAGAGGCTCGACAGCACGTGGGCGCCGACGAACGCGCCGATCGCGCCGGGGAAGCCGACCTTGGCGACGACCTTCCAGTCGACGTTGCCGAAGCGCCAGTGCGCCACGCCCGACATCAGGCTGGTGCCGATCTCGGCGAAGTGGACGGTGGCCGAGGCCGCGGCGGGGTTGGTGCCGAAGGCGAGCAGCAGCGTCGTGGAGGTGACGCCGTAGGCCATGCCGAGGCTGCCGTCCACGAGTTGCGCGCCCAGGCCGGCGAGCGCGAGCACGATGAGGGTCTTCACGGGGCTGACTCCGGGGAGGGAGACGCCGGGCGCGCGGGGGCGTGGCTTCCGGCGAGGACGAGCGGGGGGACGGGGCGCGCACGGAGCGCGGGACCCAGGGGGCGCCGGGGACGGCGCGGGGGTCAGCAGCCCGGACAGGCGGCGGTGCAGACACGCAGCAGGTCGACGTGGATCCGCCCCACCAGGAGCACCCTCGTCACCGCCACGGGTCCTATGTCTACCAGATCGATCGACAATTGCCGACCCGGGCCCGGCGGGCCACCGGTCGACCCACGGGGACCGGCGCGGACGGCGGGCCGGTCGGCGCCGGCTCAGCCGACGACGAGGTCCGTCAGGAAGTAGGCCATCGCCGCCACCGCGCCGGCCGCGGGGAGCGTCACGACCCAGGCGACGACGATGTTGCCGGCCACGCCCCAGCGCACGGCCGACAGCCGCCGGGTGGACCCCACGCCCATGATCGACGTCGTCGTGATGTGCGTGGTGGAGACCGGGACGGCGAACACCGTCGCGGTGGTGACCATGACGCCGGAGGCGACGGTCTGCGCGGCGAAGCCACCGGCCGGGGTGAGCTGGATGATCCGCCGGCCCATGGTGCGCATGATGCGGAACCCGCCGGCGTAGGTGCCCGCGCTGATGGCGCCGGCCGCGGCCAGCACGACCCACAGCGGCACCTCGAAGCTGTCGATCTCACCGGCGGTGAACAGCGCCAGCGTGATGATGCCCATCGTCTTCTGGGCGTCCTGCAGGCCGTGGCCGAGGGCCATGGTGGCCGAGCTGACGATCTGGGCGTAGCGGAAGCCGCGGTTGGCACGGGTGACGTTGGACCGCCGGAAACTCCAGAGGATCACCAGCATGAACAGGTAGCCCAGGCCGAAGCCGACCAGCGGCGAGAGCACCATCGGGATGACGACCTTGTCGAGGATCCCCATCCACTGCACCGAGTGGGCCGCGGCCAGCGCCGCGCCGACCAGGCCGCCGATGAGCGCGTGCGACGACGACGAGGGCAGCCCGAAGTACCAGGTGATCATGTTCCAGGTGATCGCCCCGATCAGTGCGGCGAAGACGATCTCCAGGCCGCCGCCGCCCTCCGGGGGGTCGATGATCCCGGCGCCGACGGTCTTCGCCACCTCGGTGGACAGCACCGCGCCGACCAGGTTCATCACCGCCGCCAGGGCCAGCGCGACCCGCGGGGTCAGGGCCTTGGTGGAGACGGCGACCGCGATCGCGTTCGCCGCGTCGTGGAAGCCGTTGGTGTAGTCGAAGGCCAGCGCGACGACGACGATGACGACCAGCGCGACGAAGGCCGCGTCCACGGGGGTCAGGACTCCTTGACCGCGATGGTCTCGACGACGTTGGCCACGTGCTCGAAGGCGTCGGCGGCCTCCTCGAGCTGGTCGGCCACCTCCTTGAGCTTGAGGATCTCCAGCGCGTCGAACTCCCCGCTGTAGAGCCGCGAGAGCAGCCGCCGGTAGAGCTTGTCGGCCTCGTTCTCGATGCGGTTGACCTCGATCCAGTACTCGGAGAGGTCCTTGAGCGTGCGCAGCCGTGGCATCGCCTCGGCGGTGGTCTGCGCGGCCCGCTGCAGCAGCGCCGTCTGCTGGCTCATCTCCGCCGGCAGGGTGCCCAGGCCGGTGAGGACCACCAGGTCGGCGGCGGCCTCGACGAAGTCCATGACGTCGTCGAGGTCGCTGGCCAGCCGGTAGATGTCCTCCCGGTCGAAGGGCGTCACGAAGCTGGAGTTCAGCTGCCGGAAGATCGCGTGCGTCGACTGGTCGCCGATGTGCTCGAGCTCGCGCAGTCGCTCGGCCAGCTCCTCGCGGCGCGCGTGGTCGTGGATGAACTCGCTCAGGACGTCGGTGGCCGTCACCAGGTTCTCCGCCGAGGCGGTGAACAGCGGGTAGAAGCTCGAGTCCTTGGGGGTCAGGCTGAAGGGCACGCGGGGCTCCCGGTCGGCAGGTGGGGCGGTCGCCTGCCGCGGGGGAGCGGTGGAACGGCCGCCGGGCAGCATAGGTACCCGTTCGCGTTCCGTTCACCTCGCGGTCAGGCGCGCGCCGCGTCGGCTCCCGTCGCGTCCTCCGCGCCGGCCCCGTCCAGCGCCGCGACGAGGTCGGCACGGGCCCGCGCGACCCGCGAGCGGATCGTCCCGACCGGGCACCCGGCGACCTCCGCCGCCTCGGCGTAGGACAGCCCGAGCAGCTGGGTGAGCACGAAGGCCTCGCGGCGCTCGGGGTCCAGCCGGGCCAGCAGGTCGGTGACGGCGGCACCCTCGCCCACCCGGTCGGCACCGTCGATGCGGCCGAGCGCCTCCAGGTCGGCGTCGTCGCGGACGAGGGTCAGCCGGCGCCGGCGGCGCGACCGGACGGCGTCGGCGCAGACCCGCCGGGCGATGGCCAGCAGCCACGTGCGCAGCGAGGAGCGGCCCTCGAAGCGGTGCAGGGAGGCGAAGGCGCGGGCGTAGGTCTCCTGGGTGAGGTCGTCGGCCGACTGCCGGTCGCCGAGCGCCGCGCACAGCCGCCAGACGTCGGACTGGGTGGCCCGGACGAGGGTGGCGGCGGCCAGCGGGTCGCCGTCCACGGCGCCCGCCGCGGCCCGCTCCAGCTCGTCCACGTCCCTCCTCCGTGCGGGGTCCCCGCGAGCCGGGAACCGGACGGCCCTCCGCGACGACTACTGCTGCATGCAGTGTGCACCGTTCCGTGAGGCGGCCTCGGCGCGTCTCGACGGCGAGCCGCTCGGCATGCCGGCCGCCGAACTCGACCGCCACCTGGCCGTCTGCCCCGACTGCGCAGGCTGGGCGCAGGCGGCCGGGCAGGTCACCCGCCGCACCCGGCTGGCCCCCGTGCCCGCTGTGCCCGATCTCACCGCTGCCGTCCTCGCCGCCCTGCCCCGGTCGCTGCCCGGCGCGGCCGCGGCCGCCCGCAGCCGGCTGGTGCGGTCGGCGCTGCGGCTGGCCCTGCTGGCCGCGGGCGTGGCACAGGCGGGACTGGCCTGGCCGGCGCTGGCCGGCGGCAGCGCGGCCATGAGCGCGCCCGTGCACATGGCGAACGAGGCCGGCGCCTGGAACCTCGCCGTCGCCGCGGCCTTCGTCGCCGTCGCGGCGCTGCCGCGGCTGGCCGCCGGTGCCCTGCCGTTCCTCGCGACGTTCACCGTGCTGCTCGCCGTCACCACCGTGCGCGACCTGCAGGCCGGGCACGTGCACGCCGACCGGGCCGCCGCGCACCTGCTGCTGCTGGCCGGCGTGGTGCTGATCGCCGTCATCGCCTGGCGGCAGCGGCCGCGTCGCCGGCCGGCCGGGGTGCTGGGCCGGGAACGGGTGCCGGCGTGAGCGAGCTCGCCCCGCGGCGGCGCCCGTCGCTGCTGCTGCTCGTGCTGCTCGCCGGCTGGCTCGGCCTCGGTGTCGCCACCGCCGGCCCGGCCGCCGCGCACGCCGAGCTGGTGTCCACCGACCCGGGGGAGGGTGCCCGCCTCGACGCGGCGCCCGACGCGGTGACCCTGCGCTTCACCGAGGGCGTCTCCCTCGGTGCCGGCTACGCGCGCGTGCTCGGTGCGGACGGCGAGCGGGCCGACACCGGGGCGCCGTCGGTGGACGGCGGCACGGTCACCGTCCCGCTGCGCGAGGACCTGCCCGACGCCGGCTACGTCGTCACCTACCGGATCGTCTCGGCCGACTCGCACCCGATCAGCGGGGCCTACGCCTTCGTCGTCGGTGACGGCGAGCTGGCCGACGCCGCCGCGGTGGCCGACGACGCCGACGTCGACCCGCTCGTGGCCGCGGCGCTGCCGGCCGCGCGGACCCTCGGCTTCGCAGGGCTGGCCGTCGGCCTCGGTGTCCCGGCGTTCCTCGCGCTGTGCTGGCCGGCCGGGTGGGCCTCGCCGCGGATGCGCCGGCTGACCACCGCGGGCCTGGTCGCCGTCGCCGTCGGCGCGGTGCTCACCGCCCTGCTGCAGGGGCCCTACGCGGCCGGGGCCGGGCTCGGTTCGCTGCTCGACCCGGCGCTGGTGGCCACCACCGGCTCCTCGGCCTTCGGGCTGACCACCCTGGGCCGCGGGGCGCTGGCGCTGCTGCTGGCCGCGCTGCTGGTCCCGCTGTGGCGCCGCGCCGGCGCGCCGACGGCACAGGAGTCGGCCGGTCTGGCGGTGCTCGCCGGCGGCGTCGTCCTCACCACCGCCGCGGTGGGGCACCCGGTCGCCGGGCCGCTGCCGGTGTTCGCCACCGCGGTCACGGCCGTGCACGTGGCGGCGATGGCGCTGTGGCTCGGCGGGCTGGCCGCGCTGCTGGCGGGGCTGGTCCGGCGCGGCGCCGAGGCCGGCGAGCTGGCCGGCGCGCTGCCGCGGTGGTCGCGGATCGCCTCGGGCTCGGTGGCCGCGCTGGTGGTCACCGGCGTCGTCCAGTCGGTGCGCGAGGTCGGCTCGCCGACGGCGCTGGTGTCGACGACCTACGGCTGGGTGCTGCTCGCCAAGCTCGCGCTGGTGCTGCTGCTCCTCGCCGCCGCCGGGGTCTCGCGGGTGTGGGTGCAGCAGCACCTCGGCGTCGCCCGGCCCCGGCCGGGCGGGCGCCGGCGGGTGACCGCGCACGCGTTCGCCGCGCCGGCCTCCGGCGCCGACGAGCAGGCCGACGAGGGCACCGTCGCCGCCGCCCGGGTGCGGGCGGCCGCACAGGCGCGCGGAGCGGTCGAGGACGTCGGGCCGCTGCGCCGCTCGGTGCTGGTCGAGGCCGCCGTCGCCGCGGTCGTGCTCGCGCTGTCGGCGGTCCTGGTCGGCACCCCGCCGGCCCGCGCCACCCTCGCCGAGCCGGTCGACGTCACGCTGCCGCTGCGGTCGGCGGCGGGGGAGTCCGGCAGCGTGCAGCTGTCGGTCGACCCGGCCCGTCCCGGCGCCAACACCCTGCACCTGTACCTGTTCGACGACGCCGGTCAGCTCGCCCAGCCGGCCGACCTGCGCGTCACGCTCACCGAGCCCGAGCAGGAGATCGGCCCGCTCGAGGTCGACCTCGAACCCGCCGGACCCGGCCACTGGGTGGCCGACGGGATGTCGATCCCGGGCGCCGGCACCTGGACCGTGGCGGTCAGCGTCCGGCTCGACGAGTTCACCGCCACCACCGCCAGCACCGACTTCCCGGTGCGCTGAGAGCTCGTCAGAGCGAGCGAGAAGGAGAACCGTGTCCCACCCCATCCTGCGACCGCTGGCCCGCGCCGGCGTCGTCCTGGCCGCCGCCCTGGCCGCCCTGGTCGCGTCCGTCGTGGTCGCGACCGGCGCGTCGGCCCACGTGACGGTCTCCTCGGACGACGCCGTCGCCGGCGGCTACGGGAAGCTCACCTTCCGGGTGCCGAACGAGAGCGACACCGCCAGCACCGTGGCGCTGCGCATCTCGGTCCCCGCGGACGCCGCGATGGCCTCCCTGCAGGTGCAGCCGGTGCCCGGCTGGACGGTCTCGACGACCTCCGCGCAGCTCGACGAGCCGGTGACCGTGCACGGGCAGGAGATCGGCGACCACGTCTCCGTGGTGGAGTTCCGCGCCGACGCGGGCGGCGGCATCGCACCCGGCCAGTTCCAGGAGTTCTCGCTGTCCGGCGGCCCCTTCCCGGACGCGGACTCCCTGAGCTACCCGGTGGTGCAGACCTACAGCGACGGCACCGAGTCGGCCTGGATCGAGCCGACCGTCGACGGCGAGGCCGAGCCCGAGAGTCCCGCGCCGGTCCTGTCGCTGACGGCGGCGGACGGTGACACGGCGGACGGCGACACGGCGGCGGCCACCGGCACCGCGGCCGCCGACGGGCACGCGCACGGCGACCCGGTCAGCGACCAGCCGGCCGGCCTGGCGCTGTTCCTGGCCATCCTGGCGCTGGCCGTCGGTCTCGCGGGCGTCGTCCTCGGCTACCGCGCGGGCCGACGTACCGTGTCCTCGTGACCTCCCCCGCGCGCGGCCGGCTCGCCGCGCTGCTCCTCGCCGTCGGTCTCGCGGTCAGCGCCTGCGGGGCCGACGGCGAGTCCGCCTCGGCCGACGAGGGCCACGACCACTCCGGCGGCGCGGCCGCCTCGCTGGAGGGCCCGGGCGACGAGTACGCCGGCATCGACCTGCGCGACCCGTACCAGCGGCCCTCGTTCACCCTCACCGACACCTCCGGCGCGGCCTACGACTTCGCGTCCGCGACGGCGGGGCGGCCGACGCTGCTGTTCTTCGGCTACACGAACTGCCCCGACATCTGCCCCACGACCATGGCCGACGTCGCCCTCGCCCTGCGCGACGTCGACCCGGCGCTGGCCGAGCAGGTGCAGGTGGTGTTCGTCACCACTGACCCGGCAGCCGACACCCCGGAGGTGCTCGCGGAGTACCTGGCCCGCTTCGACGCCGACCTGCCCACCCGCTTCATCGGGCTGACCGGCGCGCAGGACGCGATCGACCAGGCGCAGCTGTCGGCCGGGGTGCCGCTGGCGGAGGACGCCGGCCGGCTGCACAGCTCGCTGCTGCTGCTGTACGGCGCCGACGACCACGCGCACGTCGCCTTCGACGCCGGCAACACCTCCCGCGACATCGCCGGCGACCTGGACGCGGTCGCCTCCGCGGCGTAGCCGTGGTGGGCCCGTCCCCGACGGCGGCCGGGCGGCTGGCCGTCGTCGTCCTCGGGGTGCTGGCCTGGCTGACCCTGGCCGGGCCGGCCGCGGCGCACGTCGGCGGGGGGGCCGCCGGCAGCGACTTCGACGGCCGGGTGACCTCGGTGCAGCCTGCGGTGCCCGGGGTGGGCGTGCGGGTGCTGCAGTTCGGCGACGAGCTCGAGGTGGTCAACACCACGGGCACCGAGGTGACCGTGCCGGGCTACTCCGACGAGCCCTACCTGCGGATCGGCCCGGACGGCGTCTGGCGCAACGCGCACAGCCCGGCCACCTACATCAACCTCGACCGCTACGGCCGGGTGACCCTGCCGCCGGAGGCCGACCCGGCGGCCGAGCCGGAGTGGGTACGGGTGTCCACCGAGCCGCAGTACGTGTGGCACGACCACCGCACGCACTGGATGAGCGAGGGTCAGCTGCCCCCGGTGGTCGCCGCCGACCCGACGCGGTCGCACACCGTGTCGGAGTGGACCGTGCCGATGGCGCACGGGACGACCGCGGTGACCGTGCGGGGCGAGCTCACCTGGAGCCCGCCGCCGGCGCCGGCGCTCACCTGGTCGCTGCACCTGGCGC